>NZ_LYSO01000026.1:0-64545 GCF_001728935.1 Pseudomonas sp. AP42 | reverse complement strand
GGCCGTTACCGCAGCAATGGATATACACACAATCCAACTGCGTTGACTGTCAGGCCGCCTTCGCAGGCAAGCCAGCTCCCACATTTGGGTCGCGGTGCGTCAGCTAGATCAGCGTCGGCTATCAGGTCGTCACGGGAGCAAGCTCCCTCGCCACAGATCCGCTGTCACCCCCAAATTATGTAGATGCCTATGGCCATCGCAGGCAAGCCAGCCCCACATTTGGATCGCGCCGCATCAGTTAGATCGACGTCGGCTGCCAGGGGCACTCCCCTCTCACTCATGCCCTGCGCGCAGTCAACAACACCGCCGCCGCCGCTGACAACAAACCTGCGCAGCAGCGATTGAACAGGCGCTTGCCCTTGGGCTCGGCAAACCAGCGGCGCATATGCAGGCCCATATAGGCATAGACGCTGATGGCGACCCATTCCAAAGCCAGAAACATCACACCCAGCAGGGCAAATTGCGCAGTGACGGGTTGGCCGGGCACCACGAATTGCGGGAGGAAGGCGGTGAAGATCAGGATCGCTTTGGGGTTGCCCGCAGCCACCAGAAACTCCTGCCGCGCCAAGGCCCACAGGCCCACCTTCCTCGTTGCGGTGTCCACCTGCTGCTGCGGGTCTGCGCGCCATAGCTGATACGCCAGGTAAAACAGATACGCAGCGCCGAGCATCTTGATCCCGTAGAACAACAACTCCGAGGTTTGCAACACCACCGCCAACCCCGCGGAGGCAAGGGCGATCATGCCGGCGAAGGCCAGCAGGCGGCCGAGCCCGGCGAGGCAGGAGGTGCGGTAACCGTAGCGGGTAGCGTTACTTACCGACAGCAGGTTATTGGGGCCGGGGGCCATGTTCAGGGCGAAGCAGGCGGGGAGGAAGAGGGCGAGGGTGGCGAGGTCCATGGCGGCTCCGGGTTGCAGGTCGGGGAGTCTCGAGGATAAACGGATGAAGCGCGGTTTAACACTCCGTGGCCGGGCTTCTGGCCCCGCGAGCGCTTCAGGTGTCCGGATTGGATGAACGCTTGGCCTCAGGGGGTGCGGCAAATAACCGATCGGCGATTTGCCGGCCCCGTTCCAAGCCTTCCTGCGTCAGCCAAATGGACTTGTTTTTGTTCACCGGATTACTGATAAAACCTTGCTCGTGAAGCCGGTTCATTATTTGAAAGTCGTGGCCTTTCCATGAGTTGCCGTTATCAAAGCTGAAGGTGGTCAGCAGGGCAAGTACGGTTTCCTCAATCCGTTTTTCGTCGTATTCCATAATGGGTACTCCGCTTGAATTCCACAGACCCTATCTAGCTTAGCGCAGCATTTCGCTTGAAGAGTTATGATGCCAATCCCGGTTTTGATCATGGACGAAAAAATCTTGGCGACTCACTCTGTCAGTCACACGTTGGGTGCACCGTCTGAACTCAATTATTACGATTGCAGGTCGGTGCCATTGTCGACTGAGATCAGCGCGCTGGATGCCTGGAACATCATGACCGCCGAAACGGGACCGCTGTTAAAATTGGCCTTTCGGATCAGAGATGGGATTTCTTCAAGGTTTGGCGTCAAGCGCATCGGCGGGTTCTCCGGCAATCGGCGCGTGACGGTGCAAGCGGGTGAGCGGCTTGATTTTTTCCTGGTGGAGGACTGCGCGCCGGATAGGCTGGTGCTGACCGAGCGTGACCGGCACCTGGATGTGATGATTTGCCTTTCACTTGCTGATCGTGTGCTTACGATCACTTCATCGGTGATCACCCACAACACCTTTGGGCGTCTCTACATGCTGCCGGTGGGGTCGGCGCACAAGCTGATCGTCAATCGGCTAATGACCCGCTTGCAGCGCAAGCTGCAACAGCTTTGAATCTAGAAAAGACTCCCTCAACACAATTTATTCTCCGTCGGAGCTGTCGCGCTTCAACGATACAGCTAAAGCGCTGGATCACAGCGCAACGCTCCACACCGCCAGTTCATACCCATCTGGATCGGTGAAGTGGAACCTGCGGCCTCCTGGAAACGAAAACGTCTGGCGCGTAATCACCGTGCCCAGCTGTTGAAGCCGCTGCTGCACACTGTCCAAGTCATCGGCATACAAGATAACCAAGGGCCCGCCCGGTCGCACAGGCTCACCGGTGGTGAAACCACCCGTGAGCCGGCCATCGCTGAATTCGCTGTAGGTGGGGCCGTAGTCGACGAACGTCCAGCCGAATGCGGCGCCGTAGAAGGCTTTACTGCGGGCGATGTCGCTTACGTTGAATTCGATATTGTCGATCTGTCGGTCTTTACCGGGTGTGCTCATGGTTGCCTCCGTGGCTCGTATCTTAGGCCGCGAGTGTAGCGTATCCGGGCCTGCCCATTTCCCACACGCTCAAGGATGAAACCTGCGCCCCAACGCATCCAGCCGCACCGCGATCGGTGGCAGGCGTTCGCTGCTGCGCGCGAGTGTCTCGACGTCGTCGGCGGTGTTCTGGGCGATGCTTTGCACCGATTGCAAGCGCTCGACGATCTCCAGGTTGGCCGAGGTTTGCTCGCGGGTGGTGGTGACGATGTGGCCGTTGAGTTGGTCGATGTGCGCGATGTCCTCGCCCACCGCCCGTAGCATGTCCACGGCCTCTTGGCTGTCGGCCACGCAGCGCTCTACGCCTTCGCGGCTGGCGTGCATGGCTTCGACGGCTTGGCGGCTGCCGTGTTGCAGGCCCTCGATGATGCCCTTGATTTCCTGGGTGGAGAGGGCGGTGCGCTGGGCCAGGCTGCGCACTTCATCGGCCACCACGGCAAAGCCACGGCCTTGCTCGCCGGCGCGGGCGGCTTCGATGGCGGCGTTGAGGGCCAGCAGGTTGGTCTGGTTGGCGATGCTGCTGATCACTTCCAGCACCGAGCCGATTTGCTCTGCCTGCACCGCCAGGGATTCTACGGTCGACTCCGTGCCGTTGATGCGCGAAGCCAATTGGCTGATTTCATGCTGGGCGCGGCCGACGCTTTCCTGGCCGCGCACAATCTGCTGGCTGGCCTGGCCCGCGTGTTCCACTGCCTGTTCGACCTGCACCGTAATGTGGCCCATGGCGTCTTCCATGCGCTGCATCGAGCCGGTCATTTCGCCGATCTGTGCCAGTTGATGCCGGGCGCCTTTTTCCAGGGTGCCGCTGGCGCTGGCCAGTTCCTGGCCGAGCTGGCCCAGGCCATGGGAGTCACGGGCGACGCCGTCGATCAGGTGGGTGAGTTGCTGCAGGAAGTGGTCGAAACGCTTGGCGAGGGACACGTGGGCCTTGCCTTCACCGTGGGCGGTTTCCACGGTGAACTGCGAGGTAACGGCGAGCATCTTCTCCAGCATTTCCTGGCTCTCCACCGCTTCGGCCTGGCTATGGACGGCGAGGTAGAGGAGGGCGACGGTCTCCATCACCACATAGAAGGCATGGACGAACACCATCGTCCAGCCGCCGTGATGCTCCATCACAAACACCGGGAAGCCCTGGTGCTGCAAGGCATGGAACACCACGTGATGCACCGCGATGGTCAGTGCTGCTACCAAAATCGGCAGCCAGTCACGGTAGAAGGTCAGCACCGCCAACAGCGCGAAAATGCCGAAGTGGGATTCGATCACCCCGTGCGCCTGGTTGATGTGCAACGCCGCCATCACCATCAAGCCGGCGCCCAGTGCACAGCGCATCACGCGGGTGCCGCCGATGACGCGGTACAGCGCCGTGAGCACCACGCCGGTGCCGCCACCGACGATCACGGCCTGCATGAGGGTGTCGTGCCAGAACGCCAGGCCGAGGGAGAACAGCAACATCAGCCAGATCAATGCCAGCATGATGCGGTCGGCCTTGCGATAGTGCTCTAGAAAACGGACAGGCATTCACTCTTACTCCATGAGAGGGGGCGTCGAGGTCAAGCAAGCACGCGGTGTGCCACACAGGCGCGCCGCTGTGGAGTCAAGCAGATGTTCAGGATTGTCGCCGGTTACCCACGCGTTATCGGCACGCGGGCGTGGGACTTTAAGAACGGCTGCCCGAGCGAGCAGCCGAGGTTGCCGTGAGCCTCAGAAGCTGTACTTGGCAGTCAGCATCATGTTGCGGGGGCTGCCATAGGAGTCGCCGCCATAAGTCACTGAGTTGGAGATGGACTGGTAGTAGTGGCGATCAAAGATGTTGTTGGCATTGAGCTGCAGATCCAGGTGCTGATTGACCCGGTAGCCCGCCATCAAGTCAGTGACGGCGTAGCCGCCTTGCTGGAGCCGGTAGTTGCTGCCATCCGCTAGCTTGATGTCGTTGTACATGCGGCTCTGCCAGGAGATATTGCCGCCGACTCGGAGTTTTTCCAGCGGGCCCTGGAAGTTGTAGCGGGTGGTCACTTTGAACAGATGTTCCGGGATGTCGGTATCGAACTGCTTGTTGACCTTCTGCGGGTTGGCGTCGTCCTTGATGGTGTGGGTGCGCGCATAGGTATAGCCGCCGCCGACCTGCCAGTTTTCGGTCAAGGCGCCTTGCAGTTCGAAGTCGATACCCTGGCTGCGGATTTCACCCGAGGCGTCGGCACAGGACGCCTGCGGGCAGTTGGGCACCACCACCGGCACGGCGCGGTTTTCCTGGTCGACGCGGAACAACGCCACGCTGGCATTGAGCGTGCCACCGAAGTATTCGCCTTTGACGCCAACTTCATAATTTTTACCGACGATGGGCTTGAGTGGGGTGCCGGCTGTGCTCTTTTCCTTTTGCGGCGTGAAGATGTCGCTGTAGCTCACGTAGACCGAATGCTGGTCGTCCAGGTCGTAGATCAGGCCGGCGTAGCGGGTGAGGTTGCGGGTGACCTTGTAGTCGCCGGCGGCATCACGGTTGTCGTAGTCGTACCAGTCCAGGCGAGCGCCGAGGATCAGCTTCAGCGGGTCAGCCAGGCTCAGGCGGCTGGTCAGGTAGAAACCGTCCTGGGTGGTGACTTCGCGAACGTTGTTGGTGCGGGTGAAGTTCGGTTTGCCGGCATTGATCGGCCAGTTGAGGTCGTACGGGCTGTAGTTGTGGGTGGTCATGTCGTAGATGCGCTTGCTGGCGCCCACCACCAGTTCATGGGTACGGCCGAACGCCTCGAACGGGCCGCTGGCAAAGGCGTCGAGCCCGGCCTGGTTTTCATCGTAGCTGGCCTGGTACACCGTGCGGGCCAGGGTGCTTTTGGTCCAGCGCGATTGGTAGGAACCGGAGAACAAGGCGTTCTGTTCGGCATAGTTGGCGTTGACCTGCAGGCTCCAGTCGTTGGCCAGGCGCTGGCGCAGCTCAGCGAACAGGGTGTTGATTTCCTGGTCCTTGTTCTCCCAATCGGTGCCTGGGTTATAGGAGCGCGACAGGTCCAGGTGGCGGCCATCCAGGCCGACCATCGAAGCGCCCCAGAAGTAGTTGGTCTTGTCCTTCTGGTTCGAGTAACCGAGGGTCAGGGTGGTGTCTTCGCCCAGGTCGGCTTCGGTGACGGCATAGAAAAGGCCATGATCCTGCTCGGCCTTGTCGATAAAGCTGTTGGCATCACGGTAAGAGGTGACGACGCGACCGCGCCAGGTGCCGCTGTCATTGAGTGGGCTGGAGGCGTCGAGTTCGCCACGGTAGTCGTCCCAGCTACCGACGGCGCCGGTGAGGGTGACTTTCTGCTCGTCCAGTGGCCGCTTGCGGATCAGGTTGATCGCGGCCGAAGGGTTGCCCGCGCCGGTCACCAGGCCGGTTGCGCCGCGCACCACTTCGACGCGGTCGAACATTGCCAGGTTCGGCTGCGCGCCTACCGATGCACCGTTGTAGCCGCTGGGTATACCGTCATACATGAGGTTGTCGATGTCGAAACCGCGTGCGGTAAAGCCTTGTCGCCCAGGGCCGTTGGAGTAATTGAGGAACAGCCCCGGCGTGGCGTTGACCACGTCGTTGATGCTGGTCATGGCCTGGTCATCCATGCGCTGGCGCGTGATCACGGTGACGGCCTGCGGGGTTTCGCGCAGGGTCAGCGGCAGTTTGGTTGCGGTCTTCATCGAGCCGGTGGTGTACGACTCGCTGCCTTCGGTGGTTGCGCCAAGCTGTTTGCCGGAGACCTGGGTGGCGCCCAGCTCAATGGTGGCCGGTGCTTCGGCGTCGGCGGCCATGGCCGCAGTGGAGGTTGCTAGAGCGATAGTGATTGCCATCAGACTGGGTGTAAAAACGTTGCCGCCGCGTTGTTGCACAGACATGAAAGTAGGGCTCCCCAAGCGCCGTCCGTGGCGAATAATAAATCTGTTGATAATTATTCGCATCAGTTTGGCAGATTGAGTCTGTAGGGAAAAGCCCGAACGCTGTAGGAGCGAGCTTGCTCGCGAAAGACTCACTGGCGCCGCGTTTATTCAGCAAGCACGCATTATCGTTGAGGTTTTTCGCGAGCAAGCTCGCTCCTAAAGGGGGTGTTCAGGTGAACAGGATTTCGTAGGGCTCGCGCATGCGTTCCAGCAATATTTGCGCGAGCATCGGCGGTAAGCCGATCTGCGGGTCGCCCACCAACTGGCTGGCGTAGGCGTGGGCGGCGTGCAGCTTGCGTGCGACGGTCCAGGTGTCCAGGCGGACCTTGCGTGCACGTTGCCAGGGCATTACCGCGCTTTCCCGTGCTGGCCAGTGCCAAGCCCAGACCGGCAGTTCATACAACTGCGCACCCACCAGGCTGCACGCCTTGGCACTCGCGCGGCCAACGGCATCGTGGTCGTCATTGCCGTCGTTGCGCCAGGTGGTAAACACCACGTCGCCGGGTTGCAGGTAGCGCGCGATGAATTGGCTCATCGGCTGTTCACGGGCGGCCAGGGCGTCATCACAAAACCCGCCACGAATCCATTTCAGGCTGTGCAAGGGCATGCCCAATCTGCGCAGGGCCTCGGCGCTTTCCTGGGGGCGCACCACGCTCAAGCGGCTGGCCGGCCATACTTGCGAGCCGGGATGGCTGGCGCTGCCATCGGTGATGGAGATCAATTGCAGTGGATGCTCCTGGGTGCTGAGCAGTTGCAGCAAACCGCCGCATGCCAGCACTTCATCGCCCGGGTGCGGGGCGATCACCACCACGCGAGCACCGCGCGGTACCAGGGTGTTCACGGAGATGATGGGGGTTTGCGCCAACTGCGGCGCACTGTTCCAGATTTGCGCGGGGCCGCGGCGGCCTTCGCTTAAGGAGGCAGGCTTCATGGGTGTCACATCCTTGTCGGTTGATACCGGGTCGTACCCCGTTGACGGGACGACGCTCTTGTCTTCACCCCAGGCTCCGCTGGGGTGAGTGCTGTGCGAGGCGTTAGGAGCATAGACAGGCATGGGTGTCTGCACAACTTTGGATGCGATGCCACATAACAGTCGACGATTAGCCTGCCGTCTCACGATCCAGCTGTGGGAGCGGGCTTGCTCGCGAAAGCGGTGGGTCATTTACCATCAATGTTGGCTGGGCCGCCGTCTTCGCAGGCAAGCCAGCTCCCACACAGGTCATGTGTTGCCCAAAAAATTAGCGCCTGGCAGACACCCCTGTGGGAGCTGGCTTGCCTGCGATGGCCATAGGTATCTACACAACTTTGGTGTGACGCTGGACTGGTGGCGAGGGAGCTTGCTCCCGTGGCGGACTGACGGCCGGCGCCTATCTCCCTGACGCCCCAGGATCCTGCGGTTAAACGCTTTTCTGTTTTCACCCAGCCCGCATCAAGCTCTTCAAATAGTCCCCAAACCCACCCTCAGCCCGGCAATCCAAGCGCGCACTGGTCACCACTTGCGGTGCACGGCTCCAGGCGATGGAGGCGCCGCAACGCTCCAGATCACGCACCAGCTGTACATCCTCGTGGCATTCCAGCGGTTCAAACCCTCCGGCCTCTACATAGGCGCGGGCACTCACGCCCAGGTTGGCACCGTGGATATGCCGATGCCCGTCGTGGGCCTGGTAGGCCTGGTGGTAGCGGATCTGCGCCGCCGGGTCGAAGCCTTCGCTCCAGGCGTCTACGGTGACTGTGCCGCACACCGCGTCACAACCTTGAGCCAGTTGGGCCACCAGCCAGTCAGGGGCGACGCGGCTGTCGGCGTCGGTACAGGAAATCCACCGCGCGCCTTGCTCCAGCAAGTACCGTGCACCCACGCCGCGGGCATGCCCCACATTGCGAGCCTGCACGTGCAGGCAATGCACCTGGTGGGCCTGGGCAATCGCCGCGCTGGCATCGCTGCAGCTGTCGAGCACCACCAGGATGTGTACCGCTTCACCCAGCAAGCCCGGGTGGTCGGCGGCGATCCGCGCAGCCCTCAGGCAATCCTCCAACCAGGCTTCTTCGTTATGTGCCGGGATCAGAATACCGATCATCGTAAGCCCTCGTGGCGAGCGACCGAGGTGCCGTCGAGGCTCCACAGGTCGAGCAGGAAGTCCGGGTCCTGGTACTGCACCAACGGTGCTCCACCCAGACGCTGTTGCAGCACGGCGTGCACTTGTTCGGCGGTTTGCGGGCAACCGTCAATGGGCGCTCGCCAGTGGCAGGCCAGGAGTTGCCCATCAGCGGTCAAGGCGGCGAGGGCGCGGTCGAGCAGGCGATTAAAATCATCTGCATCAAGGTAGTAACAAAGCTCACTCAATACGATCAGTTCGAACTGCCCGCTGGGCCATTGCTCCGGCAGGCGGCGCTGCTCCACGCGGGCATGAGCAAAACGCTCCAGCCGCGCGTGTGCCAGCCGCACCGCAGCGCTGGCGGTGTCGCAACACAGCAGGCGGTCGCAACGTGGCGCCAGCTCGGCACTCAGTTCGCCATTGGCACAGCCCGGTTCGAATATCGACGCATAGCGCGGCCGTGTCAGCATGGCCAAGGTCAGGGCGCGCTTGCGTTGTTCGTACCAGCGTTGGCGAAAAGCCCAGGGGTCGTCATTGCCGGCAAACAATTGGTCGAAGTAGGGGGTTGCCACACTCATACGAACACCATTTCAAAAGGTTGCAGCAAGCGTTCCACCACATAGGGCGCCAGCACTGGAGGCAGGCCGATTTGCGGGTCGCCCTCCAATTGGCTGGCAAAGGCGTGGATCGCATGGCGTTTGCGTGCCACTTGCTCGGCGGTCAGCGGGATTTTGCGCGCCCGATGCCAGGGCACTTTGTGGTCTTGGGCGGTGGCCCAGTGCCAGGTCCATACCGGCAGTTCACACAACACTGCGCCGACGGCCTTGGCGGCCTTGGCGCTGGCGCGGCCCACGGCTTCATGATCGCAATGGCCATCCTCGCACCACGTGGCGAACACCACGTCGTTGGGCTTGAGGTGGCGCTGGATAAACTCGCACAGCTGGGTTTCGCGCTCGGCCACATGGCTGTCGGCAAACCCGCCGCGCAACCATTTCAAACTGTGCAGCGGCAAGCCAAGGCGGTGCAGGGCCTGGGCTGATTCCTGCGGGCGCACCACGCTCAAGCGCTCCACCGGCCAGCGCCGGGAGCCAGGGTGGCTGGCGCTGCCGTCGGTGACGGAGATCAACTGGATGGGGCGATCCAATGCAGCCAACCCTTGCAGCAAGCCGCCGCTGCCCAGCACTTCATCATCCGGGTGCGGGGCGACGATCACCGCTCGATGCCCTGGCGGCACCAACTGCGCCACGCTGATGTGTGGCAACTCCGCCAGCCGTTCAGAGTTTTGCCAGTGGCTCAACGGTGTGCCCTGGCCAACAATCGGGTTGGGCTTCATAGCGCCCATCTCCCTGAGGGCTCGCCAGCGACGTGTTCGCCCAAAGCGGCCAAGTCGCGTTCGGCATGGCTTTGCCGCACATACACCGGCAAATCCGCCATCAACTGGGCAAAGTGCGGGTCCTTGCAATACGGCCCGGCGCCGACCGCACGGCCCACATGGTGGATCACTTGCTCCACCGTATCTTCGATACACGCGCGCGTCTGTTGCGCCAGTTGCCGCGCATCGGCGCGTGGCTGGCGGTCGATCTGCGCGGCGCTGGCGCGTAACACGCAGGCGGCGCTGTTCAGGGCGCTGTCGACGGCGCCGAGGTGGGCTAGCGCATGGGGCTCCGAACGCGTGGCACACTGGGCGCGTAGCACTTCGCCCAGGCGTTGCGCCGCGCCGTACCAGCACGCGGCGATGCCAATGCCGCCGTGCCAGAAGCCCGGGCGGGACAGATAGTCGCCCGGGCCACCCACGGCAATCCCCCTGGCGGCGCTGAACAGGATGTCGACACTACCGGTCGCCGCCATGCCCACCGCCTTCCAACCTTCATCCGTCACCGTGATGCCGGGCTGATCCATCGCCACGGCCACCAGTTGCTGGCGGTCCTCTTCGTCCCAGGCCGTCAACAAGCCATGGCTGAGCACCGCCGCACCGGAACACCAGGCTTTGCGCCCCTCGATCAGCAATCGCTGGCCGTCGCGGCGCACGCGCACCTTGGCGGTCGGCGGCTCGGCCGCCCACATGCCCCAGGTGCTGCCCAGCGGCGGCAAGGGGCTGTCGAGTTCGGCAAGGATCGCCAGCGCATCGGTATGGCCTTCGAACAACTTGCACAGGCGCAGGTCATGCCCGGCCACCTGAGCCAATTGGCTCAAGCGGGCCAGGGTATCGCCGCTGCCCGGCAACGGCAGTTGGTCAAGGCCTTCCTCTTGAAGGGCCCTCAGCGCATTGCCCAGGGCTTGCGTGTCGGCATAGCCCCGGTAGCCCCGAAGGAAACCGTGCAAGGCCATTTCACACCTCGCCTTCGTGCTGCAGTTCAAACAGCAGCAGCGAGCGACCGGTGACCGCGTACTCGTGCTCGAAATCAAAGCGCTCCTGGCCACGCACAGCCGGGTCGTTGGTGTCGAGCAGGCAGGTCCAGAACTCACCCTCCGGTACCGGCGGCAGGCGGAAATTGACCAGGTCGTGATGGGCGTTGACCACCAGCAGCAAGGTGGCGTCGGCCCCGGCGCGGCGAATCCCGGTTTCCTGGGCGCGGCCATCCATCAGCATGCCCAGGCAGCGGCCCTGGCTGTCTTCCCATTGCTCGGTAGTCATCTCGTTGCCATCCGGCGCCAGCCAGGTGACGTCCTTCACACCGATGTCTTCGTTGTAGTCGCCCACCAGGAAGCGCCCACGCCGCAGGATCGGGTACGCCAGGCGCAACTTGATCAGGCGCTTGACGAACTTGAGCAGGGCCTTGCCGTCATCGTCCAGGTCCCAGTTGACCCAGCCGATTTCGCTGTCCTGGCAATAGGCGTTGTTGTTGCCGTGCTGAGTGCGAGCGAACTCGTCCCCGGCGACGATCATCGGCGTGCCCTGGGCCAGCAACAGGGTGGCGAAGAAGTTGCGCATCTGGCGCAGGCGCAGCGCGTTGATCTCCGGGTCGTCGGTAGGGCCTTCGACACCGTGGTTCCAGGACAGGTTGTTATTGCTGCCGTCCTGGTTGTTTTCGTCGTTGGCCTCGTTGTGTTTGTCGTTGTACGACACCAGGTCGTGCAAGGTGAAGCCGTCGTGGGCGGTGATGAAGTTCACCGAGCTGTACGGCCTGCGCCCACGGTGGTTGAACATCTCGCCCGAGGCGGTCATGCGCCCGGCGAAGTCGGCGAGTTGGCCGTCGTCGCCTTTCCAGAACGCCCGCACGGTGTCGCGGAAACGGTCGTTCCATTCCACCCAGCCGGGCGGGAAGTTGCCCACTTGGTAGCCGCCGGGGCCGCAGTCCCAGGGCTCGGCGATGAGTTTCAACTGGCGCAGAATCGGGTCCTGGCGGCAAGCCACGAGGAAGCTGTGACGCTCATCGAAGCCGTCGCGGTAGCGCCCGAGGATGGTCGCCAGGTCAAAGCGGAAGCCGTCCACGTGCATCTCGGTGGCCCAGTAACGCAGGGAGTCGGTGACCATTTGCAGCACGCACGGGTGGCTCAAGTCCAGGGTGTTGCCGGTGCCGGAATCGTTGATGTAGAAACGCTTGTCGTCGGGCATCAGCCGATAGTAAGAGGCGTTGTCGATGCCACGCATGGACAGGGTCGGGCCGCGCTCGTTGCCTTCGGCGGTGTGGTTATAGACCACGTCCAGAATCACTTCCAGCTTTTGCTCGTGCAGGTGCGCGACCATCTCCTTGAACTCGGCGATCTTGCCGCTGGCCAGGTAGCGCGGGTCGGGGGCGAAGAACGCGATGCTGTTGTAGCCCCAGTAGTTGGTCATGCCTTTTTCCAGCAGATGCTGGTCGTTGACGAAGGCATGCACGGGCAACAGCTCGACCGAGGAAATGCCCAACTGACGGATGTGCTTGAGTACGTCATCTTCCATCAAGCCGGCGCAGGTCCCTCGCACTGACTCGCCGACAGAAGGATGGCGCATGCTGATGCCGCGCAGGTGGGTTTCGTAGATGATCGTGCGGTCCCACGGCACCCGTACCGGTTGGTCGTTGCCCCAGGTGTGCGCCGGGTCGATGACCTTGCACTTGGGCACGAAGGGCGCACTGTCGCGTTCATCGAAACTGAGGTCGTCGTCCGGGTGGCCGATGGTGTAGCCAAACAGCGCTTCGGACCATTTGAGTTCGCCCACCAGTTGCTTGGCGTAGGGGTCGATCAGCAGCTTGTTGTGGTTGAAACGGTGACCATTGGCCGGGTCATACGGGCCGTATACGCGGTAGCCGTAGATCAGCCCAGGGTGAGCATCGGGCAGGTAGCCATGAAAGATTTCGTCGGTGTATTCGGGCAGTTCGATGCGTTCCAGCTCAACCTCGCCGGTATCGTCGAACAGGCACAGCTCCACTTTGGTGGCGTTGGCGGAAAACAGTGCAAAGTTCACACCCAGGCCATCCCAGGTGGCGCCGAGGGGGAAGGGCAAACCTTCACGGATCCGCGACGGCTCGTGAACCGGCGTCGCTGTGGTGTTGTCGGGCTTGCTCATCGAGTTGCTCCTGCAAGGGGTCTTTTTTCGGGCCGAACGCCGCCTTACTGACGGTGCCTCAGCGCATGGCATGGACGGAAAAGGGCCTGCAGCGCGCATTGCGTGCTGCAGGCCCGAGAAATCATGGGGCGGGCGGTTTGGGCTTCTTCGGCGCGGCGGGTTTCTTTGCCGCAGGCTTGGCGGCGGCAGGCGCAGCCGGCTTGGGCTTGGCCGCAGCCTTGGGCGCGGTTTTTGGCTTGGCGGCCGGTTTGGGCTTGCTTGGCGTCAGCGCCTCGGCTTCGGCCAGCTTGCGCGCCATCTCCCAGTGGCGATCATGGGCGCCATCGGGCTTGCCTTCAGACTCCCAGATCTGATGCGCCAGTTCGCGAATGCGTTTGTCTTCTTTACTCATCACAAACTCCTCACAGAAAATTTTCAGCTTTCTTGATTATCAGGATTGATAAAGACATTGACCGGGAGATCCCCCAGGGCAGCGCTGATCAACAGCTCCTTGTTGGGTGTGACTACGCCCGTTTGAAAAAGTCCCTTCCAGTTTTGTGCAGGGGCGGCGAACGGTAATTTCACCCGCGTATCGCCCCAAACCTGCGCATTGATCTGGGGAAACATCCCGTTTTCAAGCAGAGGATAAGACCAGCGCGGCACCACCACTAGCAACTGCCTGCCCTGATGTTCACGGTAGAACGCAACGACGCGTTCCGCGTGCTGGCCCAGCACTTCCAGCGGTGTGTAGCTGCCATGGCGCAGCAGTTCGGGGCAGGCTTTACGCAGGCCCAGCACCTGGGCGATCAATGCCTGTTTGATACGCCCGTCGCGCCAGTTGAACAACAGTTCGCCGATGTCCGGTGGTGCCTGCAATGCACGTTGCCGCGCAGCGAAGTCCACCGGGCGACGGTTGTCCGGGTCGACCAGGCTGAAGTCCCAGAACTCATCGCCCTGGTAAATATCCGGCACACCCGGCACGGTCAGATGAAGCAAGGTTTGCGCCAGCCCATTCAGGGCGCCGGCGGGGGCGATGGCCTGGGCCGCGCTGTCCAGGGCACTGCGCAGCGGCGCACCGGCCTCACTGAGCAGCAGGCGCTTGAGGAACCCGTCCACCGCCTGTTCATACGCGTCGTTGGGCGCGCTCCAACTGCTCTGCAACTTGGCCTCGCGCAGGGCTTTTTGCTGCCACTGCCACAGGCGTTGTTGGTACGCCTCCAGATCGGGGTTGGGTTCCAGCGGCCAACTGCCCAGCAGCACCTGATAAAGAATCAGCTCATCACCCGCCGAGGGGCTCTCGGCGCTCTCGCGCAAAGGCTCTGCCAGGCGGCGCCAGTGCTCGACCTGTTCGGCATACCAGGGGGCACACTCGCTGAGCACCGCCAGGCGCGCACGGGTGTCTTCGCCGCGTTTGTGGTCATGGGTAGCGGTGGCCAGCAGGTTGCCAGGGAAAGTCTTCAGGCGCTGTTGATTGGCTGCATGGAAATCGGCCAACGGCGCACTGAATTGCTCGGTACTGAAACCCACATCGTTACGCGACAACAGCACCGCCGAACGATAAAACGCGGTGTCTTCCACGGCCTTGGCGGCAGCTGGCGAGGTCAGTTGCTGGAAGCGCACGCAGGCATGCTTGAGCATCTTGCGCGCGCGGCCCACCGGGCGATTGCGCCATGGCTGGCCACCGAGCCATTGCTCTAGGTGGTCGAGCACCGGCCAGTCGCCCTCGTTGAGGGTGCTGCGCGCACCCTCCATGGCCTGCTGGAACACCTTGTCATCGTCCGCACTGCGGCCCTTGGCGCTGATATAGGTGCGGTACACCGGGAAATGCACAATCAGTTCCTGCAAGGCACGGCGAATGGCGCCCAGGGTCAGATCGCGGGTCATTACGTCATCGCGGGCCACTTGCAGCAGGGCCTGGGCCACGCTTTCGAAGTCGCCGCCCAACGAACCATTGAGGATCTGCTGGCGCGCCAGCCGCGCTTCTTCGCCGAAGGCTGAAGGCCGTTCGCTGTAACGCGTCCACATCTGCGCCAGCGGTGCAAAACCTTCGGGATGGTGTTGCAGTAATGACAACTGGTTCATGAACTCGTAGCCGGTGGTGCCATCCACCTGCCAGTCTTCACGCAGGGTTTCACCTTCGCCAAGGATCTTTTCAACAAAGATGGGCAAGTGGCGTTGAGGTGACAGCGCGTCTACGCGGCGGCGCAATTTGCGGCAATAGCCACGCGGGTCGGCCAGGCCATCGATATGGTCGATGCGCAGCCCGTCGACCAGCCCCGCGCTGATCAGCTCGAAAATCTTGCCATGGGTGGCTTCGAACACCGCCGCGCGTTCGACCCGCAGGCCGCCGAGCTCATTGACGTCGAAAAAACGCCGCCAGTTGATGTCGTCTGCGGCTGTGCGCCAACTGGCCAGGCGATAGGTCTGTTGTTCGAGCAGGTGATGCAGGCGCTCGAAACCGTCGGGCTGGCGACTGTCGAATGCGATCAGGCGTTGTTCAATAGCGGGTCGCAGCTCGCTGGCGCGTTCGGCCAGGGCTTGTTTGAGCTCGGTGGCTCCGGCGTAGGCGTCGTGCTGATAGGCGAGGGCGGCGAAACGTTCGGCCAGCGATTTGAGTAACTCGTCGCTACCCAGAATCAAGCCGTAGTCCCTGGGGCAAATCGGAAAACGGTGTTCGTAATGCTCGACGTAGAAACTCCCCTGGGCGGCATCGAACTTGAGCGCCAGCGTGCCGTTTTGCAAGGCTTCGCCGTAATCGCTGCCGAGGAAGGGCATCAGCAACTGGCCCTTGAGCAGCGGGTCGGGGGAGTGCCACTGGATGTCGAAGAACTCGCTGTAGGGGCTCAGGCGGCCCCATTCCAGCAGGTCCAGCCACCAAGGGTTATCCGCGCCGCCCACGGCCATATGGTTGGAGACGATATCGAGGATCAACCCCATGTCGTGCTCACGCAGCGCGGCGACCAGGCGACGCAACGCCGCTTCGCCCCCCAGTTCCGGGTTGACGCGGGTCGGGTCGACCACATCGTAGCCGTGCATGGAGCCGGCGCGGGCGCTTAACAGTGGTGAAGCATACAGGTGGCTGATGCCCAGTTGGGCAAAGTACGGCACCAGTGGCACCGCGTCATCGAGGGTAAAACCTTTATGAAATTGCAGGCGCTGGGTGGCGCGCAGGGGCAGTGCGTTCATCGGTCACGCTCATAGGCTTGGTTGCGCGCCACGGCCAGCAGTTCGAGGCGACGCGCGGCGCTGTCATTGTCGAGCAGGCTGGCGGCTTCGCCGGGCAAGCGTCGGCGCCAATTGGGGTGGGTGTCGAGGGTGCCCGGCAGGTTGGCTTGCTCCTCGATGCCCAACGCATCTTCCAGGGGCAACAACACCAGGGGCGCGCGGGTGTGGCCCAGGTAGCGCACGCTGGCGTCGATCATATGGTCGGTGTCGTTGCGGATCTCGTCGATGAAGTTCTGCGGGGCCTGGCTCAAGGCTTGGCGCAGTGCCTGGCGTTCGCGCAGGCGGTGTTCGCTCCATTGGTCTACGGTGGGCGCATCGATCAGGCCCAACTGGATATTCCATTCGATATCGCGGCTGTGCCACCAGCCATTGAGGGTCGGCAAGTCGTGGGTACTGGTGGTGGCCAAGGCGTTGTCGGGCCAATCGAGGATGGGCTTGAACTGGCCGTCATGGTTCTGTTCGAACAGCAGCACCCGCATGCCCAGGATCGAGCGGGCGCTGAGCTTCTCGCGCAGGCCGTCGGGCACGGTGCCCAGGTCTTCACCGAGGACGATGGCCTGGTGTCGGTGCGATTCCAGGGCGAGCAAACGCAGCAGGTCGTCCACCGGGTAATACAAGTAGGCACCTTCGCGGGGTGATGCGCCCAGGGGGATCACCCACAGGCGTTGCAGGCCCATCACATGGTCGATGCGCAAGCCGCCGGCATGGGCGAAGTTGGCCCGCAGCATTTCGATAAAGGCGCGATAGCCATTGCGCTTGAGGCCCTCAGGGGAAAAGGCAGAGATGCCCCAGCCTTGGCCTGCGCGGTTGAGAATGTCCGGTGGCGCGCCGACGGTGAGGTCGGCCAGCAGTTCATCCTGGCGACTCCAGGCCTGGCTGCCGCCGCCGTCGGCGCCCACCGCCAGGTCGGCGATCAGGCCGATGCCCATGCCGCTGCCACGGGCGGCCTGTTGTGCGCGCTCAAGGCTGCGGGCAATCAGCCATTGGGTGAAGGCGAAATAGCCGATTTCGTCGCGGTTGTCCTCAGCGAACTGCGTCAGGGCCGGGCTCTGTGGCGTACGCCAGGCTTCGGGCCATTGGCGCCAGTCCAGGTCCTCACCCACGGCGGCACGCTGGGCCTGTATGGCTTCGAAGCGGCAGTGGTTTTCCAGGGCTTCGCCGCCGGCCTGGCGGAAGCTTTGAAAGTCGGCATGCTGGGGATGCGCGCCGTGGCGGAAGTCTTCATACAGTGTGCGCAGCAGGCGTTGCTTGGCTTTGGCGGCGGCCGGCCAGTCGATCAGCGTGAGCTGTTCCAGGGCATGCAACTCCTCAGCCAACCCGGCAGCTTCGATGGCGTTGCGCACCTCACGTTCACCGAGGATGCACGCCGGCGAAGCATACAGGCTGTTGAGAAACAGGCGGCTGGAGGGTGAATAGGGGCTGAAACGCTCAGTGTCGGCGCTGAACATCGCGTGCATCGGGCTGATTGCCACGGCGGCGGCGCCGCGCTCGGCGGCGGAACGCACCAGGTGCTCCAGGGCCAGGGTGTCGCCAAAACCGCCATCGCCCAGGCGGCGCAAGGCATAGAGTTGGGCGCTCAGGCCCCAGGCGCGAGCGGGTTGGCTGTCGACCGCGTCGGCCACGCTGTAGCAGTGGCTGGGTGCGACGGCCAGGGTGAAGGTTTGTCCGTCGATATGCACCTGGTGGTAGCCGAGGGCAATCACGCCGGGCAATACGGCCTCGCCGTCCAGGCGCAGCTCCAGGGTTTCGCCGCCTTCCAGGCTGACGCGACACGGGGTGTCCGGGGCGAAATAGCGTGCCAGGTCCAGGCCCGCACCGCTGTCGGTGGTCATCAAGGGCGGCAGGTGCCGGTCCTGCTGCGCCTGCTCAAGTTGCAGCAGGCTCGCGTCGATCTCGGCATCGCTGTCGGCCGGGTGCCCCAGCCCTTTGAGGACGGCACGCAGGGCATCAGGCTTTACATGTTGCGGGCGACCGTTGGCATCGATCCAATCGACGGCCAGGCCCGCGCGGCTGGCGAGAATTTCCAGGTTCGCTTCGCTCAAAGAATGTCTCCAACAGGGGATAAGCAAACGCGTGCGCTCAAGGGCGGTAAGTGCGCACCTTGCAGGGCAGGCGTTTGGAAAATAATCGGGTGGGGTGCCGGATGATCCAGGGGCTGTTCACTCAGGTTCAGGTCGATCTGCAGCACACGGCCGTTGCCCAGGCGCCAGCGCGCGGTGATGGCATGGTCAGCCAGCACCTGCGCGCCCAGGGCGACGGTGCCGGGCAAGTGCGGCACCACGTGCACGTGACGCAGGCTCAGCAGGTGGCGGTAGAGCTGGGTGTGGTCGTTCTCGACGAAGGAAGGCACCGACTGTAAAAAGGTTTGCAGCGCGTTGGGGTCGGGGATGCGCTGGCGTTGCTCGGGGTCGTGAAACGCCGCGAAGTCGGCAAATTCATTGCGCCGCCCCTCACGCACCGCCTCGGCCAGTTCGCCATGATGGTCGGTGAAAAACAGGAACGGCTCGGCGGCATTCACCTCGTCGCCCATGAACAACATCGGGATCATGGGGCACAGCAACAGTAGGGTGGTCGCGGCGCTCAGTGCCTGGGGCGAACACAGCTGGTGCAGGCGTTCGCCCAGGGCGCGGTTGCCGACCTGGTCGTGGTTTTGCAGGAACGCCACGAAGGCGCTGGGGGGCAAATCCGCACTGGGTTCGCCGCGGGCATGCCCATGGCGTGTGGTCTCGCCCTGGTAGATGAACCCCTCGGCCAGGCAGCGCGCCAGCTTGGCGGTGGGCTGTTCGGCAAAGTCGCTGTAATAGGCGTCGGTTTCATCGGTGAGCAGCACGTGCAGCACGTTATGAAAGTCATCATTCCATTGCGCGTCGAAATCGTGCTGCAACAGGCTGGCCTGGTTCAGCTCGTTTTCCAGCATCAGCCACACGTGGCGCCCGCCGTCCACCTGCTGGCGTACCCGTTGCGCCAGCTCTTGCAGAAACCCGGGGTTGTCGATGGCGTGAACGGCATCCAGGCGCAGGCCGTCGAAGCGGTATTCGAGCAGCCACATCAGGGCGTTATCGAGGAAGAAATCCCGCACCTCACGGCGTTCAAAATCAATGCCGGCGCCCCAGGGCGTGTGCACGTCCTCCTGAAAGAAACCCTGGGCGTACTGGCCCAGGTAATTGCCATCGGGGCCGAAGTGGTTGTAGACCACATCAAGGATCACCGCCAAGCCGTGGCCATGGGCACTGTCGATCAGTTGCTTGAGTTGCTCGGGCGTGCCGTAGGTGGCGTGGGGCGCGTAGGGCAGTACGCCGTCATAGCCCCAATTGCGCTCGCCGGGAAATTGCGCCAGAGGCATCAATTCAATCGCGGTGACGCCCAGCTCGGCCAGGCGCGGCAGGTGTTTCTCGACGCCAGCGTAGCCGCCCATGGCACCGACGTGAAGCTCGTAGATGATCGCCGTGTGCCAGGGGCGGCCTTGCCACTGGCTGTGGCGCCATTCATAGGCGAGGGGGTCGACTACTCGGCTCCAGCCATGCACATCCAGCGCCTGGGCCCTGGAAGCAGGGTCGGGTACCGTGTTTTCGCCATCGATATTAAAGCGGTAGAGCGTGCCGGCAGGGCACGCGACTTCGACTTCGAACCAACCACCGGCCTGGGGCAGCATGACGATGGTTTTACCCTGTTCCAATTCAACGCTGACATAAAATGCGTCTGGCGCCCATAACGCAAAGCGCGTGCGGTGCGCGTCCAGCATGATTGCGCCGTGGGGCCAGGTTTCCAGAGTCCGTAACGGCATCTATGAAGACCTCCCTTAGTTGTTCCAATCGCTATTTGTTCGATTTCCCCAGGGCCTTGGCCACCAGTTGTTCGTAGAGTTCGGCGTAGGGTTCCACGGCCTGGCACCAGTTGAACGGCTGGGTCATGGCACGGCTGCGCATGGCATTGAGCAGACCGGGGAAGGCAAACACCTTGAAGGCGCGGCGCAGCGCCTCTTCGTAGCTTTGCACGGTGGATTCATTGAACAGGAAGCCGGTGACGCCATCCTCAATGGTGTCCGCCAGCCCGCCGGTGTTACGCGCCACTGGCAAAGAGCCGAAGCGTTGCGCATACATCTGGCTCAGACCGCACGGCTCATAGCGTGACGGCATCAGCAGGAAATCGCTGCCGGCGAACATGCGGCGCGCATCGGTCTCATTGAAGCCGATGCGTACGCCCACCTGGCCTGGGAAGCGCAGTGCCAATTCGCGCATGGCCTGCTCTTCTTCCGGTTCGCCACGGCCGATTATCGCAATCTGGCCGCCGTTTTCGACGATGAAACTGGCGACGGCTTCGGTGAGGTCCAGGCCTTTCTGGTAGACCAGGCGCGAGACCACCGCGAACAGCGGGCCACTGGATGGCTGCAGCTCAAACAGCTCGCGCACATGGGCGGCGTTGATGGCCTTGCCTTCCCAGTCGCCGATATTGAAGTTGTGGATCAGGTGCGTGTCGGTGGAGGTTTCCCAGCTTTCGTCGATACCGTTGGGAATGCCGCTGAGCAGCCCCTGTTGAGTCTTGCTGGCAAGGAAACCGTCCAGGCCACACCCGAATTCCGGGGTGGTGATCTCCTGGGCGTAAGTGGCGCTCACGGTGGTGATATGGCTGGAATACGCCATCCCCGCCTTGAGAAACGACATCTTGCCGTAGAACTCCATGCCTTCTTGCTGCAAGGCGTGGGGCGGAATGCCCAGCTCTGGCGTCGAGGCCAGGCTGACCACGCCCTGGTAGGCCAGGTTATGAATGGTGAACAGGGTGGGCGTGCGTGACCCACGCCAGTGCATGTACGCCGGAGCCAGGCCCGCAGGCCAGTCATGGGCGTGCACCAGGTCTGGGCACCAGTGGATTTGCGCGAGGTTGGCGGCCATGTCGGCGGCGGCCAGGCCCAGGCGGGCGAAGCGAATATGGTTGTCCGGCCAGTCGCGGCCGTTGTTGGCGCCGTATGGCGTGCCTTCGCGCTCATACAGTTCGGGGCAGATCAGCACATAGATGACCAGGCCATCCGCAAGGTCCATGCGCCCGATCTTGCACGGTGGCAACGCAGCGTGGCCGCCCAGTTCACCGACGATATGAATCGGGTTGTCGCTTTCCATCACTTGCGGGTAACCCGGGATCAGCACCCGCACATCATGCAGGTGCGCCATGGCGCGGGGCAGGGCAGCGGAGACGTCGCCCAGGCCACCGGTTTTCACCAGGTCCGCAAACTCGGAGGTGACAAACAAGACTTTCTTTCGATTCGGATTCTGACTCACGACCGGCCGCACAGTGTTGGGCAGGTCGGCCAAAGACTTAGGCCCTCCTGCCGGCTGACTAAAACGCTCTCCCTGAGTATCTACTGCGGCACTGATCATAATGCACTCCCATCTGTTGGTTGGCTAATGGCCCGCTGCCATCGGCTCCGAGTGGCCGCATCCTGCGGCCAGGCACACAAGCGCTATACAAGCTGGCAAGGCGTATGCCAGTTGTAACGTCGGCTTAAAAAGATTGGATGAGCGGGCATTCGGCCTGAAGCGCGCGTGCTCGCCCTTACCTAAAACTTGACCAGCGGCAGGTTTCGAAAGTTTAGATTTTTTGCGGGGTTTTTGTTTTGGAACGGACCCATCGGTCATGAGTCTAGGACAGATCCCAGCGCCTGCTGGGTTTTCATGCAGATTTTGTAGGACAAAAAACTTTTAACGATATGCCACCCTGCCCCTGTAGGAGCGAGCTCGCTCGCGAAAAACCAGAGAGCGCCGCGTAAAACCAGAATGCCCGCGTTATCGTCGGCGTTTTTCGCGAGCCACCAAGATTGCACTTTAATGGTGCGTCAGCCGAGCCCGCGAATGGGCACACCATTGGCCCAAGCCTGAATATCGTCGATCATCTGCTGATAGAACTGCCGGTAATTCTGCTCGCTCACATACCCCACGTGTGGCGTTGCCAGCACATTGGGCAAGCGGCGAAACGGGTGGTCAGCCGGCAGCGGTTCCTCGGCAAACACATCCAGCGCCGCCCCGGCCAGGCGACCGCTGCGTAACGCGTGCACCAGCGCCTGCTCATCCACAATCGGCCCGCGCGCGGTGTTCACCAGCCGCGCGCTGGGTTTCATCCAGGCCAAGGCTTGCGCATCCACCAGGCCACGGCTGCGCTCGCTGAGCACCAGGTGGATGGTCAGGATATCCGCCTGCTCAAACAGCTCGCGCTTGCTGACCCAGGTCACCCCAGATTCCGCCGCACGCTCAGGCGTGAGGTTCTCACTCCACGCAATCACCCGCATGCCAAACACCTGGGCGAACTTTGCGACTTTCTGGCCAATACTGCCCAACCCCAGAATGCCCAGGGTCTTGCCATGCAGGTCGCCGCCCAGGCCGACCTGCCATCCACCTGCGCGCAGCGAGTTGGCTTCGGCGAGCAGGTTGCGCGTCGAGGCCATGATCAAGGCCCAGGTCAGTTCCGGGGCGGCGTGCTTATAACTGTCGGTGCCGCACACCTGGATGCCCAGGGCCTTGGCTGCGGGAAGGTCGATGGCGGCATTGCGCATGCCGCCGGTCACCAGCAATTTGAGCTTGGGCAGCCCTTGCAGCAGGGCTTTGTCGAAGGTTGAGCGTTCGCGCATGAGGCAAATCACCTCGAACCCTTTCAAACGCTCGATCATGGTGGCGGTATCGGCGGGGTAGTCGTGGAGAAAATGCACCTTGCCTACGCTGTCCAGTGTCGACCAATCCACCACCTCACTGGCCACGCTTTGCCAATCATCCAACACTGCGATCTGTATCGACATGCACGCGGGCCTCGAAAAGTGGAAATTAAAGGGCTTTCAACCCCTGCAACAGGGCTCTATGAAACTGTTCAGGTTCTTCCATCTGCGGAGCATGGCCCAGGCCGGGGAACTCCACCAACGTGGCGCGGGGAATCAGCTTGGCCACCTGCTTGCCCAGTACCTCGTAATGACCGATTTTGGCCTTGACCGCCGGCGGCGCCACATCTTTGCCGATGGCGGTGGTGTCGCTGGTGCCGATCAGCAGCAGGGTGGGCACCTGCAAGTCCTTGAACTCGTAGTACACCGGCTGGGTGAAGATCATGTCGTAAATCAACGCCGAGTTCCAGGCAACCTGCAGATGCCCCGGGCCTTTGTTCAGGCCGGCGAGCATGTCCACCCAGCGCTCGTATTCAGGTTTCCAGCGCCCGCCGTAATAGGTGCTGCGCTCATAGTTGCGTACACCGTCGGCGCTCAGCTTCAGCTCGCGCTGATACCACTGGTCGACGCTCTGGTAAGGCACGCCCAAGGCTTTCCAGTCTTCCAGGCCGATGGGGTTCACCAGCCCAAGCTGTTCGGTTTGCTGGGGGTACATCAGCGCATAGCGCGTGGCGAGCATGCCGCCGGTGGAATGGCCGATCACCGTGGCCTTTTGAATGCCGAGCTTTTCCAGCAGTTGATGGGTGTTGGTCGCCAGTTGCTGAAAGCTGTACTGGTAATGGTCGGGCTTGCTGGAGGAGCAAAAACCAATCTGGTCTGGGGCGATGACGCGGTAACCGGCGTCACTCAGCGCCTTGATCGAACCTTCCCAGGTGGCACCGCAGAAGTTCTTGCCGTGCATCAGCACCACGCTGCGACCGTTTGGAGTGCCGGTGGCGGGGACGTCCATGTAGCCCATTTGCAGGGATTTGCCTTGGGATTGGAAGCTGAAATGTTGGAGAGGGTGAGGGTATTGGAAGCCTTGGAGTTCAGGGCCGTAGACGCGACCTTCGCTGGAGGCGAACACGTAGGAGGCGCTGAGGCTCAGTAGGGTAGCGATGGATAGGGCGCGGACTGAAGTCATGGGCGGGGTTCCGAATGGAGTAATCGGATGCTGTCGGGAGGGGATTAAGTGAAAATTAACATCTAGCAGCAGGGCTGTGGACGGGCAAGTCGTTGGCGTCCGCTTTGAGGCGTAACTGCTTTAATGCTCCCGGAATTTATCGGGGCTAGGGACGAACCCATAAATAGAATAGATTCGTCCCTTTTCATCACTCCGGCTAATCTTCGTATTTAAACTGGTCTATAGCTACCGCATTAAAAGTATTGCTGGGAACATTGGCGAACCATGCCGTTACCCCCGAGGCCAGATTGGTCGTCCAAAAGAACTCAATCCCAAATTCTTCACGCTGACGTGAGCGCGACCAATAGTAATTATTTGCCATTGGCCAACGACCAGCATACTGCTCTTGCATTAACTTTTGTTGCTCAAGATAAGGCAATGACATGTTTCTATCAACGGCACTGTTAAACATTTGATCGAACGTTCCCGAGCCATTGTTGTAAACCCAGATCACGTTTTCAATCGAGGCAGTAACTGTCCTGACCTGTGGCGGACTTGACGAGTCGGTAATGCTGATAATCGCTACCCCATTACCCCGTGTTGAGACCGCTCCATTTGCATCGACAGCGGCCACATTACTTTTACTGGACGAGAAACGATAGGGCGCGGTGCCGCCTGATACGTTCACTTGTGTCGTATTGCGTGACGTGCTGGTAGCGACAATGTTGGGGTAATCTCCCAACCTATACATATACGAACTGTGCCTGATTCTGTCTGGCCAGACGATAAGTGTATTACCGAGAGCAAGGGTGTATTGGGTGCTGGGGAAAGCCACTGCACGGCTTTTGTCGTTAATGCGGTTATAAGCCGCCCAGAATTTGACCGTGATCTGGCTGTTATTCGGCACCCTGGCCAACCAACTACGCAGCACTGCTTGATCTTTCAATCCATTCGCAGCCTCCGTGGCGTTAATCGCCTTGCCCTCGAACACGGTTAAATCTTCAATTCCCTCAGCGCTCAACACCATCCACGTCAGTTGATCTTCATCGCTCAAAGGCCATTTACTTACTGACCCCTTGGCGTCGCCAGCAAAACTCGCCAGGTCCAGCGTGTCTCCGTCGTTGACATTGTTGACGAGTGTCTGCGGTAAGTCTGCCGCCGGAATTGCATTGACCCAAACCGTCTGCACCTGTGACGGAATCGGATCAGGCACGCCTGTGCGCGCCACGGAATATGTCAGGCATACCGTACTGTACACGCTGCGATGCAAGACTTTATCGGCGGTGAGATTGAACACCACGGTGCCGCCATCCAACCCAGGCAGACCAGCCGAATGACTGCTGCCGTCGGAAAAAGTCAATACAAGCGTGATGAAATCTCGGCCACTCATACCGGTATAGCGTACGGTCACCGTCGTATTGTGTTCAATTGGCAGCGGGTCGACTGTCACATTCGGCCCGGTATCGGTGGTGCCATTGATAAAGGGGTGCGGCAAATCTCCTGATAGTGCCTGAATGGTGTACGTGCGTTGACGGAAGTGCACTGCATTGGTTTTGTTGGTACTACGATCAAAACTGGCCCAGAAATCGATGGTCAGCGTCGATCCATCCTTGAGCTTGCGCAGATCCGGCGGCGTGGGAGGCATGATGCCCAGACTCTCGCCCTCAGGCGTTACTAGGTTCTGGCTGTAGGTATCCTCAATGTAAGTCGTGTCATCGTCGTAGATACCTTCATATCTCATCCATATCCGCTGAAACCGGTGAATGAAGAGCCAGCTATAGATCAGGGTGCGCTCCTGGCCAGTGAGCTGGGAAACCACCAGTACCGGGCTATCATGCCCTTCGATGGTGGGGATCGGTAGGGTGGTCAGGGGCAGTAACAGCAGATCCAGTATGGGCGACGGTATTTTCCGTGTGCCACGCAGCACAAAGTACTGCACGGTAATCAAGCGACCTTCGGAAAGAACGTTAGCGCCTACCACTTCGCGCGGTACGTCAAAGTGCAACGTTCTTGAGGTGTTGCCATCCTGAGTGTCTTCATAAGTGCCAATGCCCGGTATGCCACTGAACAGTGCCATGATACGGTCACTGGGCGACATGTTCAGGAACGATACTTCAATCGTCGCTCCGGTTGTTGCGGCCTCCGGCCTTAGTTGGTCTGGGTGTCGTGAGGCTTCAAGCACTTCCGGCCTCGGCAGTACACCTATTGCTTTACCCACTGTTACGTCAAGTGTCTCAGAGCGCAGTGTTTGGCCGCTGCGTATGAGGGAATAGCTCAAGCGAATGACGCCGTTGTTATTCAAGTCGACATACTTGCGATCTACCGGAAACGAAATCTCTCCTCTTACAACAACGTTAATTGTGTCGCCCGTGCTGCCCTCTGCACCAGAGCCTACCCAGCGCCACACGACAGTGTCACCTGGTAGAAAGGCATAGGGCAGAGTGACATTGGCCTGGAAGATTACATCGGCCGGATTGAGGTTGTCATTTTCATCTACGCCTTCAATCTGCGGCGCGGGCAGGTCGGCGCGACGTTCGCCTATTTCTACTATCAGGTGCTCGGATTCACGCACCGTCAGCACATCGGCTTCCTGTATCGTGTTCACACCATCGTTGACGCGATAAAAGACGTCGATCGGCCCGAGCCCGACGAACTGTGCGAAATTTGCGGGTGTCACAATCCGAAAGCGTGTGGGCGGTGGTGGGGCACCCGCCTGCTGGGTTTGTTCATAAAACACCAGGCCGCCGCCGGGTTGGTGCGCCTCAAAGCGTAAGGTGACGGGATAGTTCGGATTGTAAGGCATGAAGACCGGGAAGTTGACTTTGAGGTAAGGCGCGGCCGGATCGATCAAGCCGCCTTCGTTTTCCTCGATTTCAACCGCAGGCATGTTGGAAACAGTACCAAAAACTGTGACAGACAGACCTGCGGAATAGCCAATCTCAGTGCCCAACGGGAATTGCAGCTTGTAGGAAATTCTCATCGAGCCGTTGATCAGGTCTTCGAGGATGCTGTTCTCGACGGTGGTATATGCCGAACGCCCGGGCCGGGCGGCAAACGCTGGCAATGTGAGGGTGACTTTCGTTTTATCTGCGCGTGTGCCCTCGATGGTGGCTACGATCTGAGCGCCTGCTGGCGTTGGGGCGCCATTCGAGAGTCGTGTGGGCACAATCACTTCGAGTTCGAAGTGACTCTGTGCGTACTGATCGAAATCGACGTTATTATTGTCTACTCCATCCACCAAGAAGTGGGGGCGCATGAATGCGTTTGGATCCAGGTTACTTTTCAGGTTTACGACCTCAGACCACTGCTGCACTTCCCCTGAGAAGTTCAGCACCAAGTCATAGATCCGGAATCGGATACTCAGCAGGCCGCTACCGCCCAAGGTGATGACATCCGGCGGGACAAACACCTCGATAGGCGTGAGTCCCTCAGCCTGATCTGCGTCCAACGACAGCTCCACCAAATGGCCGTTCCAATACAACTCGATGGTGTCGCCTACAAATGCTTCTGGGTAGTGATCAATGGGAATGAGCACACCCTCTTTTGCGCGGTCGCTGTCGAGTTCGGCATCTGGGCCACTCAGGTCCTCAGGCAGGTGAAGGACCAGCGCCGAATGGTAGGGGAGGCCTGGGTCCTGATCCACGCCACCTGGCCGGGTATCTTTCAAAAACCAGGTTTGTTCCTCCGATGTGATTTCAGTGCCAGACCCGCTACGCCTGACCAGGCCATAGCAGGGGAACACACTACCTAACGGTACATGCTCGCGTAGTACCGACAGTTGGTAGCGTGTCTGCGTTTCCTGACCAGCAAAAATTTCCCCCCAGGAGACCGGAAAACGCCGATCTCCCATATACCATTCGTAAGTATCGCCGACTTGCTTCTGGGTCCAGCTCTCGAAGGTAATCAACAAACGGTTTTCGAGGCTGCGTATACCAACCCCTACATCAGCAAGGAGTTCGGGAAGGGGACGTACCGTGTTGTCGTTTTAGGGCGGCGGCTCCAGGTCTGCGATGCGTGGTGGGTGCAGGATGGGTGGGCTGGCTGAGCGTTTATCGGACATGGGGGTGACCCTTCAGGCGGATTTGAGAAAACGTGCCAAACAGGGCCAGCAAATATGAGAAGGTGATAACCGTCTAGCTGTGAGAAATGACAGTGGCGACGGGCGGTCAACTACCGAGTAATAAGCGCCAGCACGCCATAACGCACGCCCTTGGCCAGGGTCACCAGCAGCAAGAACCGCCACCACGGCTCACGCATCACCCCAGCCACCAATGTCAACGGGTCACCAATAATCGGCACCCAACTGAGCAACAACGTCCAGTGCCCCCAGCGCGCGTAATGGCCGCGAGCCTTGTCCAACTGCCTGGCGCTGACCGGAAACCAGCGTCGGTCCTTGAAGCGTTCCACCGAGCGGCCCAGCAGCCAATTGACCACCGACCCCAGCACGTTACCCAGGGTGGCGATGCCCAGCAGCAGCCATAGGTTGTAATGCCCGCTGAGCAGCAGGCCCACCAACACGGCTTCCGATTGCAAGGGCAATAACGTCGCGGCGCCAAATGCCGCGACGAACAGCCCCAGGTAACCCATCAACACCGGTCAGTGAGCCGGGTAGTCCGCTACCACCACGTCTTTGCCCTCACGGGTAAGGCCTATGACTTGATAGGCCTCGCTGCGTCCGTCCACTTCCATGCCTGGCGAGCCCAAAGGCATGCCCGGTGCGGCAAGGCCCAGCAGATCGTTGCGCTTGCGCAGAGCCAGGACCTGTTTGGCGGGTACGTGGCCTTCGACGAATTTGCCGTCGATGACCGCGGTGTGGCACGAGCCAAGGCGTGGCGCGACGCCCAGGCGTTGTTTCACCGCGCTCATGTCGGCTTCAACATGGTCGTTGACCTTGAATCCGTTGCTTTCCAAATGGCTGATCCATTTTTTGCAGCAGCCGCAGTTGGCGTCGCGGTGGACGTCGATGGGGATCAACTCGGCAGCCTGGGCCAGGGGGGTGGTGAACAGGGCACTGAGCAGTGCCAGGCGCAATGGGGTTTTCATCGTGGGTCTCACTGAAGGCGCGGCAATAAGCCGGGCATTCTCCCTGCTTTTGCAGGCATGTTTACAATGTGACGCCGTTGTAATGTTTCTAAATTATACGAAGCCCTGGTTTTCCAGCCTGTGCTTGAGCCGGTCCAGCGCAATCCCCGACAACGCGACCATGCGCTCATGCAAAGACGCCAGTTGCAGTTCGGTCTCGTAAGTCAGCACCCGCTTGAACAGCGTACCGCGCGGATGAGCGCGCAAGCAGTAATGGATGGAACCGTCAACCGCCAGGGAGGTGAACACGGTCTTGAACTCGCTGGGGCGGCGGGCGATTTGTACGCGGTAACTCATGGGGACGCGTATGCCCAGCAGGTCGATGATTTCGGTAAAACGCGTGCCGACCGGTAATGAACCGGTGGTGCCGGTGTCGGCGCTAAGGGAGGTGGGGTGCCACTCGTGCCAGCGGTCGGGCTGGGTGACATAGTCATAAACCGCCTCGATCGGCGCCTGGATGAAGCGCTCCTGACTGATCTGCTCCAAGCGGACCGAATGCTCAGTCGCGTGCATGACACACCTCCTGTGTGGCGGTTTTTACACTAGGAGCTGTGAGAGTAGCCTGACTCCCGCGCTTTGCACGGGAGTATTCAGACCGTTGATCAACACCCCTCAAGGCGACCCTCCACGGTTCTCCTCAGTCAAAACCCTGATGAGGAGGAGGGGCGACCTAGGCGAGTGAAAATACTCTTTTGTTCTGATTGCCCCCCCAGCGCGTGGTGAACTTCGCCGTTATAGAAAGCGGTACGCGCATATCCTGTCAGATGATCACGGCCGTTGCCGCCATTGAGCACGTTGTTACCGGTGCCAGCGTAGAGGCTGTCGTCGCCGTCGCCACCGTCCAGGAAGTTTTGCTTATTCGCGTTGCCAACCCCTGCGTAGAGCCGGTCGTTGCCCTCGTTGCCGAATAGTAACGTGTTGCCCTGACCACCCAAGATCAGGTCGTCTCCGTCATTGCCTTCGGCATAACCGTCGTTGCCGCCCAAGATCAGGTTATCGTTACCCGCTCCACCAAAGAGCGCAGAAATGCCTCCTCCCGCCTGGATGAAGTCGTGGCCGCGGCCGCCATCGACTTGCAGAACATGCTTGACGTCATCATCTACGATCACCCTGTCATCGCCACCGTTGGCTTTGATCCAGAGGCTTTGCTCCGGCCCTTGTGGTGCTTTGGCATCGAGCAGGTAGGACGTGCCATTGATGATGAACTGCAGCTTGTCTCCTGGCCAACTACGCACATGGATGCGATCGGCATCATCACCGGTTTCTACCACAAGCCGGCTGGAGACAATTTTTGGCTTTTCAGCGTCCTTGGTGTTCCACGTAATTTCGCGGCTGAAGGTCACGCCACTTTTCTCCAGCAACCGATGCGTTCGCACGTTTTTGGCCCCTGGCGTCAGGTCGGAGGGCGGATCGTAAGGCGACGGGTCGTTTTTTTTCGGCTCGATGGAAGGCGTGGAATGTCGTGTTACCACTGGGTAAGTGAGAGGAGATAGCATTAGGTGTCCTTCGGTTGATCGTAGAAAGTCTGACGGTGCGTCATGACTACTCTTGCGTGGAAGACCGGCCGAAAGAGTTCCTGGGGGTGAAGGTAGGATGTGATTCAAAGCGTTTGTACTGAGCCTGTATCGGCGACCGATCAGGTCGCGTTTTACTGGCCACGGGTAGCAGGCTGACTGTGCAGTTGGTCTCTGCGGTAAGCCCCGGGCTGTTGCCCGGTGATCTTGCGAAATGCCCGGGTAAACGCCGCCACCGACTGATACCCGGCCGCCAGCGACACCTCGGCCACGGTCTGGTCCGCCTTGAGCAACCCACAGGCGTGGCGCATGCGGATCATCAGCAGTACTTGCCCGGGTGACTGCCCGCACAATTCGCTGAAGCGCTTGAAAAACGCCGAGCGCGACAACCCCGTGCAGGCCGCCATGCTTTCCAGGCTCCAGGGCTCGGCGGGGCGGGCGATCAATTGCTCCAGCAAATGCGCGAACGCAGGTGCCCGGCCTAGCGCCGCCAGGCCGCCAAGCTCGGTGTTGTCGAGCACTTGCTGACGCAACACATACAGGAACAGCAGGTGGCACAGGCGCTCCAGCAAAGCGGAAGAGGGCGCTGGCGTGCGTGCGCATTCTTGCAGGATCAGTTCGAACAGGTTGCGTGCAGCCATCAGCGACGGGTCGCCGGCGCGCAGGATGATCCAGCTGGGCAGGGTGTCGACGATCAGTGTCGACAAGCCGGATTGGAAGTGAAAGAAACCGCAGACTAATCCCACACCGTCGGTGGCCGTACTATCGAGGGGCAGCATTGCGCGGCGTGGGCACTCCTGGGCGCCGGCTGCCGTGGCTTGGCCGGACAGGCGAAAAGCAAAGTCACGCAGCAGAAACACCGCGTCACCATTATTCAGGTGTTGTGGCCTTGGATCGCCGTCGATATGCAGCCAGCATTCGCCCTGCACGATCAAGTGGAAGCTCGCCTGTGCCAGGCCGTGGGTGCTCGCGTGCCAGTCACCGCAATAGCGGCCGACGTGAAACAAGCTGGTGTTGAGTTCGAGGCTATCTAATAACCAATCGACAAGGACGCTGGACGAATTCATCTAATGGAAAGACTCAAGAGCAAGTAATCGCTACTTTAGCCTATTGAGCGCTTTTTTTAGAACCAACAGACTGGGGCATTCGAACCCAACAGGAGTCCACTTCATGTCCCGCGTACCGCTGCTCACCCCCGAAACTGCCCCGCAAGCCGCCAAACCCTTCCTGGAAAACGCGCTCAAAGGCTCGGGTTTTATTCCTAACCTGCTGGGGGTACTGGCCAACGCACCGGCTGCGCTGGAAACCTACATCACCGTCTCCGGCTTGAATGCCAAGGCCGAGCTGGGCCTGGCCGACCGTGAAGTGGTGCAGTTGATTGCCGCCACCAGCCACGGTTGTGATTTCTGCGTCGCCGGGCACACCGCAGTTGCCCGCAACAAAGCCAAGCTGCCGGAGGAGGTGATCGAGGCCCTGCGCCGCCGCGGTGAATTACCTGACGCACGCTATGAGACACTTGCCGCCTTTACCCGAGAAGTGATCGCCACCCGTGGGGATGTGAGTGATGCGGGCTTTGAGGCATTCCGCGCTGCCGGCTACACCGACGGCCACGCGCTGGAAGTCATCCTGGGTGTCAGCCTGGCAACCCTGTGCAACTTCGCCAACGTGTTTGCCCGCACCCCGCTGAACCCGGAGCTGGCGCAATACCGTTGGGAAAAACCGGCCAACTGATTCGGCGTTGGCCCACCTGCTGTAAAAGGAGAGACATGAATGCTTGACCCAATCTTGAGCCGTTGGCTCGATGTTCAAGCGCAGGCCCTGGACGTGGGCAGTTGCGATCCACAGGAAGTGCTGCCGCGGCTGGCAGAAGCCAATATTCTGAAAATCGGCGTGTCCACTCAACTGGGCGGCCTGGGCGGTGATGTGGCGGGGGCGGTCGAGGCGATTGCCAATGTGGCCAGCCATTCCCTGGCGGCGGCGTTTGTGTGCTGGGGCCAGCGCTCGTTTATCGAGTACTTGTTACAGAGCCCCAATCAGCGCCTGCGCGAGCAACTGATGCCAGACCTGCTCAGCGGCAAGTTGGCCGGGGCCACCGGGCTGTCGAATGCGATGAAGTTTCTGTCGGGTATCGAAACGTTGCAGATCAGCGCCGAGCCCAACGACCATGGTTGGACCCTCAACGGTCGCCTGCATTGGGTGACCAACTTGCGCAAGAATGGCTTTGTCGCTGCAGCGGCCATCGAGCATGCGGGCGGCGGCGCGCCGTTTATCCTGGCGATTCCGGATTCGGTGGCTGGGTTGCAGCGTTCACGCGACCTGGAACTGCTCGGGCTGCAATCGAGCAACACCGCAGCGCTTGGCCTGGAAGGCGTGGAGCTGAGTCGCGAGTGGTTGCTGCACGAGGATGCGCGCAAGTTCTTGCCAGCGGTACGCCCGGCGTTCCTGGGCTTGCAGTGCGGCATGTCGATTGGCTTGGCCCGGCGTTCCCTGGCCGAAGTGGCTCACCATTTGGGTGCCAGTCGCACCGTACTGCGCGAAGAGTTGGAAGCCCTGCGCGTGACCCTGGATCATCTGGTCAGCGAGCTTAAAAACGGGCTGTTGGCCGGGCGTTTTACCGCCGAGCCTATACCGCTGTTCAAGCTGCGCATCGCCTTGGCCGAAACCGCCGCCAGCGCCGTGCAGCTTGAACTGCAAGCCAGCGGTGGCAAGGCTTATTTGACCGCCCACGGCAGCGGCTTTGCCCGGCGCTGGCGCGAGTCGGCCTTTGTGCCGATCGTAACGCCCAGCCTGGTGCAACTGCGTACCGAGCTGCATCGCCAGGCCAATCTATGAGCCAGGCGGTATTGACGGCCCAGGGCATTTGCCTGGGGTATGAGAGTGGACCCGTGCTGCAAGGCTTCGACTTGCATTTGCAACCGGGCGAAGTGGTGTCGATTCTGGGCCCTAGCGGCGTGGGCAAATCCAGCCTGCTGCGGGTGCTGGCCGGCTTGCAGGCACCTCAATCTGGCCGTGTGCAGGTATTGGGCGAGCCATTGAGCGGCCCGCATCCGCGCGTGGTGGTGGCTTTTCAAGACCCGAGCCTGCTGCCTTGGCTGACCCTGGAAAAGAACGTTGCCTTCGGCCTGGATTTCGCCCGCCAACCGCACTTGAGTGTTGAAGAGCGCCGCCGGCGTGTCGACCACGCCATTGCGGCGGTAGGGCTGGAACCTGCGCGCCAGCAGTTCCCGGCGCAGTTGTCCGGTGGCATGGCCCAGCGCACGGCATTGGCTCGTTGCCTGGCGCGTCAGCCGCAAGTGTTGCTGCTTGACGAACCCTTCGGCGCGCTGGATGAAGTGACGCGCGCCGATATGCAGCACCTGTTGCTCAAGGTCAATCGTGAGCAAGGTTCGGCGGCCGTATTGATCACCCACGACATCGACGAAGCACTGCTGCTGTCCGATCGCATCCTGCTACTGGGTAACCGCCCGGCGCGGACGCTGGGCGAGTGGGCTATTGATTTGCCGCACCCTCGGGAAGAACAGGTCGAGGCCATCGGCGCGCTGCGTATCGAGATTTTGAAAACCTTACGGCAGGCGAGCCGCCCTCAACCCAACCCCCTTGAACAACAGGAGTTTACCCATGTGTCTGGATGACCTGACCCACTCGCGCCGTGACTTTCTAAAGCTTTCCGCTGTGCTCAGTGCCGCCGGCGCCTTGCCTCTGCTGAGCAGCTTGCAGGCGCGTGCCGCCAACGAGCCCGACGCGCCGGTGCGCATTGGCTATCTACCTATCACTGACGCCACGCCACTGCTGGTGGCCCACAACAACGGCCTGTTCGAAGCCGAAGGCATCAAGGCCGAGCGCCCGGTGTTGTTGCGCAGTTGGGCCCAGGTCATCGAGGCGTTTATCTCCGGCCAGGTCAACGTCATACACCTGTTGTCGCCGATGACCGTATGGGCGCGCTATGGCAGTAAGGTGCCAGCCAAAGTTGTGGCGTGGAACCATGTGGGCGGTTCAGGCTTGACCGTATCGCCAGGCATTACCGACGTGAAGCAACTGGGCGGCAAGTCGGTGGCGATTCCGTTTTGGTACTCGATCCATAATGTGGTGGTGCAGCAACTGTTCCGCGATAACGGCCTCACACCGGTCACTCGCGCCACTGGCAGCTCGATTGCCGCCAATGAGGTCAACTTGATCGTGTTGCCGCCCTCGGACATGCCTCCGGCTTTGGCCAGCAAACGCATCGACGGCTACATTGTCGCCGAACCGTTCAACGCCCTGGCAGAAAACCTCAAGGTCGGTCGCGTGCAGCGCTTCACTGGCGACGTGTGGCGTAACCATGCCTGCTGTGTGGTGTTCATGCACGAGCACGACCTGGCCAACCGTCCGGAGTGGTCGCAGAAGGTGGTGAGCGCCATCGTCAAGGCCCAGGTGTGGACCCGCGAGAACCGCGAAGAGGCGGTGAAGCTGCTGTCCAAGGATGGCCCGAACCGTTACACGCCTCATACCCAACCGGTGTTGAGCAAAGTCCTGGCGCCGGCGGCCAGCGATCACGCAGGCTATGTTGCCGACGGCGCGATCCAGCATGCCAAATGGGACGAGCATCGCATCGACTTCCAACCGTACCCTTTCCCCAGCTACACCGAAGAACTGGTGCGGCGCTTGAAGGACACCTTGATCGAAGGCGACAAAAAATTCCTCGCAGACCTGGACCCAGCCTTCGTGGCCAAGGACCTGGTGGACGACCGCTTCGTGCGCAAGGCGATCGAAGCCGTGGGCGGCATGCAGACCTTCGGTTTGCCGGACGGCTATGAGCGGCACGAGGAGATCGGCGTTTGAACAACAGCAGAATCCCCGGCTGGTGGCTGGGGCTGAGTGGCTTGGCGGGGTTGTTGGTGCTGTGGTGGCTGGGCGTGAAAGTCTTTGGCGAGGCCGATGGCCTGTCGGCGCGCTTTTCCCTGGCGGCCACCGCCAGCAGCTTGTGGGAATTGCTCGGGCGCGGTGAGTTGTACCTGCATATCGCCGTGAGCCTGAAGCGTATTTTTGTCGGGTTGTTTCTCGCGTTGTTGGTGGGCGTACCGCTCGGTTTGCTGGTGGGCAGTTCGCGTAACCTGGAGGCGGCGACCACGCCGGCGTTTCAGTTTCTGCGGATGATTTCGCCCCTGTCCTGGATGCCGATCGTGGTGATGCTGATGGGCGTGGGCGACCAGCCAATCTACTTCCTGCTGGCCTTTGCCGCCGTCTGGCCGATCATGCTCAACACCGCAGCGGGCGTACGTCAGCTCGACCCGCGTTGGTTGCAGTTAAGCAAGAGCTTGAGTGCCACGCGTTGGGAGACGTTACGCCGGGTGGTCATTCCAGGCGTGGTGGGGCATGTGCTGACCGGCGTACGCTTGGCCATCGGTATCCTGTGGATCGTGCTGGTGCCGTGCGAAATGCTTGGGGTCAGTGCGGGGCTGGGGTATTACATCCTCGACACCCGTGATCGGCTCGCTTACTCGGAGTTGATGGCGATGGTGGTGGTGATCGGGGTGCTGGGGTTTGCGCTGGACGCGTTTGCGCGTGGGTTGCACCAGCGGTGGGTGCATGGCGGTTGATGGCTTGAACGTCGCCATGTGAAGCAGTCGACGTGCCACGTTGTTGGGGCGCGAGCCCCAACGGTTTACCCGGTGCTTACGCTTTTATGTCAATCTGCAAATCGCCGACAGTGTCATCTCTACCAGATATTCTCACTGAGGTGTCACGGGTAGCGCCCGCTTTACGGCCCCCACTGTGGGCGATATCCGATTTTTGATAGACGCCAATACCGATGCCACCGGTTAACTCCGCGATACCATAAACACCCTCGGCGGTATTCATATGCGAGCGGCCTACCAACACCACGGATTTTCCGCCGAGTTCATTTTTCATTATCTGCCTGGCACCGTAATAGTTCACTTCCTCAAGGCGTTGCTTGGACAATGCCAGATACTCGGGGGAATTTTTATCAAGTTTACCCAGGCCTTCGAAATAGCCAGGCGTATCGGAGTGCCTTGTCAAAAACTTGTGCTCAAGCGGCAGTAATTCGATTGCATATTTTTCGGCTTCCGTTATCAGTTCCTCATAGATTCTTTCACCCCCGGGTCGTCGCTTCAGAGCGTGTCGGAACGAACGATCGTCTAGCAGGCCATACGGGTCGAGTGTCGTACCTTCCAGGTAAATGGCGCTGACGCCCTTTTCATGGAATGTTTTCATTCCGTCGCGTAGTGCAATCAGGCCTGCAACTTCAGTGTGATCTTCTCCCAGCACCAGTACATCGGTATTTTCCAACGCCTTTTCAAATGTCTGGTTGGGCGTCAGTGCATCCTCGATATCAGGCACTGTTGCAGCGCGCGGCCTCTCGCCCTTGGCCGCGTCTTGTAAATAACCGTTTTTCTCCAATACGAACTTTTCCCGTGTCTGTTTAATTCTATTGGGTGTGAAATGATCCAGGACCAGATAACCGTTCGTACTGCGGCTCGTCGCGTATTCGTCCTCGGGTAGCGGCACTCTCTTGACGGCCTTGGAGGGGCGAGACGCCCTGTTTAGTGGGTTATGACGTACGCCATTGCGGCTGCTCGTAGTCGTATCATGCAGGTTAGGCGAGGGCGGCATCAGTAGATCCGCCGGGGAAAACTCCCTGGCCGCGCCATAGGGCTTTTGTGTCATCGCATCGTAGGCATACCATTTGCCGTTGTGCTTGATGGCCGAACCTTGCACCTGTTGCTCACCGACTTTGAACAAGCCCGTCGCCGCAGCTTCATAACGCTTGCTCGCTTTAACCAGCTCACCGCCTGTGGCCATGCCGCGCATTCGTTGAACACCCGCGCGGGCGGCGCTTGCACCTTCCATCAGTACTTTGCCCGCGCCTACCGCCACGTCACCTAGCCCACCCAGCGGGTTGAATGCGCTGAAGGCGGTCGCCCCAATGATTCGGCCGCTGCGGGCGACTTTGGCGAGCGCATTGCCGGTTTTGCCGGCGGCTTTTGCCAACTTTCCGACCATGGCCACGCCCGCAGTGAGGAAGCCGAACAAATCGAACGCCAAGTCCATGGCTCCGTCCTTTATATTGCCGTTGCGAAAATTGGCAATGGCCGATCTGAGGGGGATAAGATCCAGCAAAAATTCGCCTATCGTGGTGAGAGTGTCACGCTGTTGTTCCCTGGCCGTTCTGCCTTCGGCCAGGCGCCTGACGGCGTCACTGTCGATCCCCAGGCCCTTCACGACCGTTTCTGCCACCTCCTGAATTCGATGGTTTTGGAAGTGGTTCTGATTACTGCCGTGATACAGCGGTTTCTCTTGCTCGAAAGAGGTATTGGCTGGATTAGGAGAATACTCCTCGACCCTGATGACTTCGTCCGAGAAAGTGACGGGTTTGTGGTCGGCTGGGTGTGATCCAGTTTTTTGAATGGTGCCTTTCTCGGTGTCAAACAAGTACGACTGCTTTTTCCCATTGAGCTCGGTTTGCACTCGAATCGTGGCGCTCGAATGGAACAGATTTTCACCGACAAATGGAATGTAAGAGACCCTGTAGGAATTTTCTTTGAAGAACCGGATTTTGCCGTAGTTAAGTTGGGTTCGGTCCTCCAGAGGCAAGTGCGTGATAGCGTTCATCACCAGATCTTTCTTGATGTCTTTGTAAAGGTTGGTGACCTCGGTGAATTTTTTGTTGAACTCGCTCACAACGTTGTATTGAGCTTTATCACGAGTGAGCGCGACAAAGTCGTCAAATGTTTGCTTGCTGATTGTGGCGCCATCCGTGCGTTGCCAATACTCATCGAGTTTCATCCCCTCCATGGTGAGGTCCAGCATCGAATGGGCGGGGCCGAATCGAGGGCCGATGGATTCAGGCCCGTAGTTGATGCGCAGGCATTTTTGTTCAAAGTCGATATCATCGCCGAATTTCTCTTTGAGCAGAGCCAATGCCATTGCCCTTCGATTGGGCATCGGTGTTTCAAGCCGTTCGGACATGACTTTCAAAGCATCCAGTTGCCGGTTGAACACCGTACGGGCGTATTCGATGTTCTCTTGGGTGTAATCCCCACTTGGGTCGACATGGGTAATTTGATTGGCGACGGCCCAGTCCATCAGCACCGCTTTCTGTACCGCTTCGCTGGCCGGCGGTGTGTCTTCGGCAGCCAGCATGACTTCACCGAAACTCATCCACGCAACCTTGCCAGGCGTTTGTGCTTCGATGCGGGCGACTGCCAGGCACAGATTCGCCCACGCCATGCTGCCGACAGTGACGGTGGCAGGAATATCTTTGACCAAGAACTGAGGGGCGACACGTCCCAACAGCAAGCGTGCGCCCAATGCAGCTGTCTGCGTGGAGGTCTTGCCGTTGGTACTCAGGTGCTCCGCCAGGGCGCTGATAATGTCTGAGGGCGGCTTGTTCCAGAATGTATCGGCAGCGAGATCGAAGCCTGCGACACGGCTTCGGCTGGGGTGGTCGATGGACTCGTGATCGAGCCCCAAATGGATCGCCGCCAATACGTAATCGTTGATACTGCTGTGGGTGGCTATGCCATTGATCTTGTTTTGGATCGCTTCGCCCAAGGCCTTGTAACGGGGCGAGCCGAGCAGTTTTTCCAGCGCTTTCGCGGGCTCTTGCATGTCGGTTGGCGACAACGATACGGCGCTGGCCAGGTAGTCCAATGCGCCCCAGCTGGGATTTTGCAACGGCAAGCCCTCCAGGCCGGCGCTGTTGCATGCGACCACGTTGAACAGTTCGCGTTGGTTTTCAACACTCAGGGGCAGTGGCCATGACAGGGCGCCTGCGAAATTGCCCAAGGGGTGCTGCTGCGCTCGAACGTTCGCGGTTTGCGCCAAGGCCAGTAGGTCGTCGAGGGTCTTGGGCAATGGCAAGCCGTTTTCAGTGAGGAACGCTTCAACGCTTACGGGCATGCCAGGTGCGCGTATATAGGATTGGTAATGGCCGGAGTCTGGCGCAATATTCATCGGCGTTTTTTTCAACATGGCCGATACGTCCCGCGCTGTGGGTTTTTCCGGCAATGTCTGGACGGACTCGTTGAGTGTTTGAGCCAGGTATTGCCAGTTTTTCTGGTTCCCAAGGCTTTGGTCCAGCGCCTGGCGAGCGTCCTGATTGTGTGATCGGCTGTCCAGCCATTGCGTGCGCGTCAACAAGGCGTTATCGCCGTCGAAATGCCATCCGAGGTCGGCGGCTTCATGCAGGCCTCTCTCAGTCAAGAGGTGTCGCCAGGGGTCTACTAATATCGGTTCTTGGCTTTGCGAGTCATATAGCGCTTGTAGTTCGTTGCTCACCTGTTGTCGCTGGCGCTCCAACAACTGCGGTACACCTGCTGCAATCACGTCAACCTTCACCGGGGAGAGGTTCTGGCTCAGATGAGTTTGCCAGTCATCTTTCAAGCTCTGCTGAACCTCTATAGGCAGGCTCTGTAGTAATTGCTGCGCGGCATCGGGGTCGTCGTTGATGCGTTGACGCAGTGCCGCAAGTGCCTTGGCCGGGCTGTCGAACGTTTCGTAACCATCGCGGGGCGTGTAGAGCACGGTCAGCCCTTGCTGTTGGCCAGGCAGCAAGGTCCGGTCAGTGTTCGCACTATTGAATGGGCGTGTCGCTGACGACCCATCGCTGCTGGTGATCAGGAAGGCACCCGCCAACAGGCTGCCGGCCGGGCGTGGCACCTCGAGCTTGAGCGGGTAGACGCCAGGCCGTTCTCCATCTTTCATCGCGCGTTCCCGAGCCTCCAGGCTCGGGTATTCGAATACCTTGTCGATCAAAGATTTGGCTGCGGGCGTCAATGCACCGTCTTCCACTCCCAAGGCCGCCAGAGTGGAGAGCATCTCTCGGTGGATAGCCAGCAACTCGTTTTGGGGGGGCTCAGGGTTGGGTTCGCCCGTGCGTGGCTCGGTCCAGAATCGGGCAAGGCTCAGGGGCAGTTGTTTTTCGATGGTTTGTGCAATTGAAAGCAGGGTGTCGCGAGTCTGCAATTGCCGGCTGCTTTCGCTTGGCGAATCGCTGCGGTAAAAGCCGACTTCCATGCCGACGGTACTGGTCGAGGGCTGAACGTCGGGAGATGTCTTGAGCTGGCGCAACGCCTTGAATAGCGCCTCGGTGATGCCTTCCATCGAGACCAACGTGCGCTGGCCCTGCTCATCGGTGTGATAGCGGTGCACATACAGCGATGAAACGTCCACGGGAGGCGTAATGCCTAAACTGCGGGCGAGTTGCTGCTCGATAACGCTGCTGAGCGTCGGCTGGCGTAACAGCAGTGCCTGGATGTCCTGGTTGAGGGCCTGGTATTGATTGAGCAACAGACGTTGATCAGTTATTTGCAGGCCCTTGATCAGGTCAGAGCGAATCGCGCTGGCCGGCGCGATAGCCTCTACCTCAGGAGCAGAAGGTGTTTGGGCCGAGGGTGAGATTTGTGGGGGGGGACAAGCCTGGGTGGTTTCTTCGACACAGACGTCTCGGCGCAGGCGAGGGTGGGCGATACCTGTAAGCAAGTGAGTTATTCCGATTGCATTGGCCCAGGCGTCCTGATGGTAATCCGAGGGATGATTCTTCCTTAGTTGGGCCTCGGATAATTGGGGTGAAAGCGTCGGAAGGTTCCGAGCAGGCCCGCTGAAATGTTATTTACGAATATGTACCGCCCGTGGCGGCAATGCTGGGCTGCCCAGCTTGCCGCACGCAGTGTCTAGGCAGGGTCAGGTAAATTTGATGGAGGGGATCAGCGCCGTTCGTAACCGCGGCCGCCGTCATCGTGGTGATCATGCCAACCACCGCCGCGCGGGAAGAAGAAGCAGCCGCTGATGCTCAGCATGATCAGAAGGGGAACTAGCAGCACGAGTCGTCGAAGCATTTAATGATCCTCAAGGAAGCCTTACAGAGTCAGTCAGGCGCCGGACAAGCCAAAACTATTGATCGCCTGTAACATAAGACCCCGCCGACCCCGTGCCATCCCCAGAATTGGGTAGGTGCTTGGCATGCGCGGCGATACACAGTGGATACATTCTCAGGTTCAGGAACTTGTCATGACCCAAAAGCAACGCTTGAAATACTCGCTTCTGATTGCCCTGGCGGTACTGGGCGCGATGTTTGGCCTGTCTTATCTGCAGAACACAGGTGTGATCAGCGAAAAAACCTTCCAGTACCTGGCGATCGCGATTGCCGTGGTGGTCGTGGTGATCAACGGCATCATGCGCCGCAAGGTCAAGCCTAACTTCTGACGGGCATCAGTCAGGCACGGCTTTCAAGGACTTTGGCAGCCTCTTCATGGAGGCTGTAGCTCTTGTCAGCGTTCAGGGTGATCACGCCCTCGCTGCACAGACGCTTGAGCACCTCGCGCACGCTGAGAAACGACAACGGAATGCCCAGCTCCAGCAAGTGGCTGTGCACGCCGCGGACCCCGAGGGTGCGCTGGTTGTCGGCGGCGGTGAGTAGGGCGTCGATGACCTTCAGCCGGATCAGGCTGGTGCGCAAACCGAAACACTTGAGCAAATGGCGGATGCGCTGGTTGCCCTGCTGTTCGGGCGCGTTGCCGAACGCCTGTGTGCCTTTGCCAAAGTGAGTATCTGTGGCCTTTGAATGTCCATCCGTGGGCACTTGAGGGTTATACATGCAAAAACTCCTTTTCAGAGCCTGATCAGGAAAAAGATGGTGCTCTTGAGTAATAAGACGAACGAGTGACGCAAATCATGAAACGGCGGATGTAGAAAATTTGTCGGTATCGGGTTTGTCACTTTTCAAACGCTGACGATATACAGCCGTGTGCGGCTAAATTATTCCGGTCGATGTGCGTTCTTACGGTGGGGTAACCATCCCGTGTGAGGGTGTTCAATTTGACTGTGGAGTCGGCGTGATTATTTCCAACGGGTTGTCCAGAGTGGGCGTGGCAGGGCTGTTGCTGGGGCTGAGCCTGGCCGCATCGGCACGGGAACAAATGACGCAGGCGTCGGCGGATATCCGCCGTACCAGTTATGGCGTGCCGCATATTCGCGCCGTTGATGAGCGTGGCCTGGGGGTGGGTATGGGGTACGCCTATGCCCAGGACAACCTGTGCCTGTTGGCCAATGAGGTGACCACGGTCAATGGCCAGCGCGCCAGGTTTTTCGGGCCGGACCAGGCGACCCTGGAGGAGCGCAACAACCTCGCCAGCGATGTGTTCTTCAACTGGCTGAATACACCCGAGGCCGTGGCGGCCTTCTGGAAAGCCCAGACGCCAGCGATGCAGCAGCGCATCGAAGGGTACGTGGCTGGCTACAATCGTTATCTAAAGGAGCAGGGCGCCCCCGCGCAATGCCAGGCCGCTTGGGTACGGCCCTTGGTGAAGGAAGACCTGGTCAAGTTGACCCGTAGGCTATTGGTGGAAGGGGGCGTCGGCCAATTCGCCGAAGCCTTGGTCGGGGCAGCACCACCCCAGGCTAGCGCAGGTGTTCAACCCAGCGCCAAAGCCTTTGCAGTGGCCGCAGCCAACCAGCAACGCTTCACCCTGGACCGAGGCAGCAATGCCGTTGCCGTGGGCCGTGACCGCTCCTTCAATGGCCGTGGCATGCTGCTGGCCAACCCGCATTTCCCTTGGGTGGGCGGCATGCGTTTTTACCAGATGCACCTGACCATCCCTGGCCAGTTGGATGTGATGGGCGCCGCACTGCCAGGGTTGCCCGTGGTGAACATCGGCTTCAACCAGCATGTGGCGTGGACCCATACCGTGGACACGTCCAAACATTTCACCCTGTACCGACTGACCCTCGACCCCAAGGACGCCACCCGTTACCTGCTGGACGGCAAGTCCATCCCCCTGGATAAAACGGCGGTAACGGTACAGGTCAAGCAAGCCGACGGCAGCCTCAAGGCCGTGACCCACACCGTCTACAGCTCGCAGTTCGGCCCCGTGGTGCAATGGCCCGGCAAGCTCGACTGGGACAGCCGCTACGCCTTCAGCCTGCGCGACGCCAACCTGGGCAACGACCGGGTGCTGCAACAGTGGTACGCCATGAACCGCGCCGGCAGCCTCAAGGAATTGCAAACCTCGGTGCACACCCTGCAAGGCATCCCCTGGGTCAACACCCTGGCCGCCGATGACCAGGGCCAAAGCCTGTACATGAACCTGTCGGTGGTGCCCAACGTCAGTGCCGCCAAGCTGGCAAAATGCAGCGACCCACGGGCCGGCCTGCAAATGATCGTGCTCGACGGCACCGACAGCGCCTGCGCCTGGGACATCGACCCGCGCGCGGTCCAGCCCGGTATCTTTCCGGCCGACCAGTTGCCCCAACTGCAACGCACCGACTACGTGCAGCACTCCAATGATTCTGCCTGGATGGCCAACCCCAAGGCGCCCCTGAGCGGCTTCTCGCCGGTGATCAGCCAGGACAACCTCGGCCTCGGCCCGCGCGCGCGCTTCGCGCTCCAGCGCCTGCAAACCCTTGAGAAACAGCCGATCAGCGTCACCGACCTGCAAAATATGGTCATGGACAACGAGGTGTACCTGGCAGGCCAAGTCATGCCCGATCTGCTGACGTTCTGCGCCAAACACCTCGGGGCCGACGCCGCTGCACTGCAACCACTTTGCACCAGCCTGAAAAACTGGGACCAGCGCGCCAACCTCGACAGCGGCGTGGGCCTGGTGCACTTCATCAACCTGATGCAGCACCTGCAGCCACTCCCCGAAGCCTGGCGCGTGGCCTTCGACCCGGCCCACCCCTTGACCACCCCAAGCGGCCTCGCCATCGATCGCGCCCCGGTCGCCAAAGCCCTGCGCGAAGCCATGCTGGCCTCCAGCGCAGAAGTGGGCAAACTGGGCGAGACCCGCTGGGGCGATATCCAAGTCTCCGGCCAAACCCCCATCCACGGCGGCCCGCAAGAACTGGGCATCTACAACGCCATGCAAACCGTGCCCCGCGCCGACGGCAAACGCGAAGTCGTCAGCGGCACCAGCTATCTGCAAATCGTCACCTTCGACGACAAAGGCCCCAACGCAGTCGGCGTACTCGCTTTCTCCGAGTCCAGCAACCCGGCGTCCGCCTACTCAAAGGACCAGACCCAAGCCTTCTCCGAGAAAAAACTGCGCCCATTGCCCTTCACCGAGGCCCAGATCAAGGCCGACCCGCACTACCAAATCCACACGGTGAAGGAGTAGGGCAGACGCGCAACCCCTTGATGCCAAGGCAGAATATTTTTTGAAATCAAGGGGTTGCAGGCCTAGGCAAATGAGTACATAATGGCGCCCATCGAACGCAACGAAGCATTAAAAACTTCAATGTATTCAATGAGTTAGAGTAGAGGCAGGCTTCACGTAGCCCACTCAAGTTTGTATGCGGTGAATGTCAGCAACAAGGGCATTGATCGTTTGAGGCCGAGTAGCAAAATGGTTATGCAGCGGATTGCAAATCCGCCTACGCCGGTTCGATTCCGACCTCGGCCTCCACTCTTAGAAACCCCGTAGGTTAACGTCTACGGGGTTTTTTATTGCCTGGGATTTAGCAATACCGCCACCGACCTCATTGCGTGAAACTGATCGAAGCAAATGATGTCCGATTGCTATCGGCCAAGGACGAGGCCCGCCAAGCAAGCTCTGGGCTATGCTCAGTAAGGTCTCAAGCGACCTCCTCACGCCGTTTTAGCCGCGCGCTTATCCTGCCAGCGCAGAATAACGCCCGCACTCATCAAAGCTGACAGAGTGACCCATGAAACAAAAAATTCTTCTTGTAGCCGTGTGCGCTGCACTCATCCAAGGCTGTGCCGCCCCTTCCAAAAGCCATGAAGAATCACCTTCGATGCCAACTACCTCAGCCGCTGTAGCCCAGCCAACCTTATCTGCTTACGACTGGAACCTGGTCTCGGCAACGGATGCGTCGGGCAAGCCTCTCGTGGCGATGAACAAAGGCATCGAGCGCAAGTTGCGTGTCGCCTTCGGTGACAAGAACCTGAGCATCAGCGGCGGCTGCAATCGTCAGTTCGGCGGCTATCACTATCAGGACGGGGTTCTGAAGGTTCAGCCACTGGCCTCTACGCTGATGGCCTGTGACAAGAGCCTGATGGACCTTGACGCCCAGGTAGGGCGGCTGTTCAAGGGCGATCTGCGCGCTGTGATCACCGGCGATAACAGGGCGCCGATGCTGCAACTGACGACAGCGGACGGCTCGGTGCTCAAGCTGCAAGGCGAGGCCACCCCGCAGACCCGCTACGGTAGCGAGGGTGAGGTCAAGTTTCTGGAAGTGGCGGCCAAGACGGTCAAGTGCAGCCATCCTTTGATTCCAGATTATCAGTGCCTGCAAGTGCGTGAGCGTCGCTATGACGACGCGGGCCTGCAACTGGCGACCCAAGACACCTGGCATCCGCTGTACCAGCCTATCGAAGGCTTTGTGCATCATGACGGCGTGCGCACTGTGTTGCGGGTCAAGCAGTACGAATGGAAGAATCCGCCAGCGGATGCGCCTTCGACGGTCTACGTGTTGGATATGGTGGTCGAGCAGGACGCTTCTGGCAGCAAGTAAGCTCGCGCAAACCCCGTAGATTAGCGTCTACGGGGTTTTTTATTGCGTGTGACTTACCCGTTTTTCGACGAGTGACACGTCTAGATCAAGGGTTATAGCCCGATCGGGGTTGTCACCTGAGGATTTGCCGACTACCCTGAAAATGTTTGAATTATTACAAACAATTTCGGTGTGGCTGTTTTTTCGGTCATACGGCTTCAGGACGAGGAACGAAAAATGTTTTCACATGAAGGTACTGCGCTAGAGCTGTTGGTCTTGGTTTTTGGCGTCACTGGGTTGTTGTTGATCGCCTGGTTTATTCACCATCAATACGAGCTCAGGTCGCGCAAGCATGTAAAAAAACAACATGCCGCGGGCCAGCAGCGTGAAGCTCAAAGCCGCTAACCGTCCCTTCACCTGTGCCAGCCTTTACGGCTGGCCTCAGAATCCGGCTTTCAAAGGTCTGCAAGGTTTTCCCGAGCCCACTGCTCGGCAGTGGTGACCGGAATCGACTGTTGCTCGTTGAAGGTGGCCGCCTTAGGCCAGGCCACACCTTTGCCTTGTGCGAATACGGCACGGTACTTCTTGATGTGGTGTGTGGGGTCTTGCTCCAGTGCCTGCATGAGGTAGTCAACCGTCCACACGTTGCGCTTGAACGAACGATCCAGAACACGCCCCAGCATGCTCGCAACCTGCCCATACGTCACGGTGTCGCCGGCCAGGTAGACAATCTGATTGCGCAGGCGCGGTTCGAAGAACACGATTTGCGCTGTCAGCGTGCCGATGTCGTCTGGCGTGGTGAGCGTCACGCTATTCTCCAGACTGCCCAGGGCGTTGACTGTGTTGTTGTCGAAGTCGACGACCTCGAACACCGGCTCGAACAGGAAGCTGGTGAACATGCCTGTCGAGATGATGACCCATTCAGTGTTGTCCTGGGCGCGCAGCAACTCGCGCACATCGAGCTGAGCATCGAACAGATCCTGGGGGCTGCCCCGGCCAATCACTTCGAAATCCACGCCGAACTGCCACGGGAAGTAGCGCTTCACGCCGGACTTGAGCGCGGCGGTCGCCAGCTTCATCGGGGTTTCGCGGCCCGCGACCATGCCCGCGCAGCCGATCACGGTATCGAAGCGTGCGAAGACCTTGGCAAGTTGATCGATTGAGTCGTTCACCAGGTCTGCGGCGACCATCTGAATGCCCAGGCCGCGCAGCTCATCGATCTCTACCTTTTTTTCGGGCACTTGCGTGTTGATGGTCGACTCCCTTAGCAACACGCTGAGGGTGGAGCCGGGCGCGCGTTTGGCCTCACGCGCCAGATTGCGCAAAACCGGCAGGCCGAGCTCGCCGGCGCCTAGAACAAGGATCGATTGAGAGGGAAGTGGGGTCATTTCAGGCATGATTTCTCCGCAGACCTGTTGGCGATAAGATGAGTTCATGCTGGCACGATTCGGCAGCGCTCATAAGAAGGCACACGGGTGATACCAGGGGTAGAAATGACCGATCATGAAACGCTCAGCCAGGCAGAAGTTATCTGCCAGTCGCTCAGGGAAGAAGACGATGGCGTCAGGCGTGAAGTCCTGGCTCACGCCGGTAGCCGCTGGTCACTGGGCATTTTGCATGCCTTGGGTGTGTACGGTGCGATGCGTCATGCCGAGATAAAACGGCAGATGACAGGTGTGACTCAGCGCATGTTGACCAAAACTCTACGCGCCATGGAGCGCGATGGTTTGTTGGTTCGGCGCGAGTTCGGTGAGATTCCGCCCCGCGTCGAGTACGAGCTGACGCCCCTGGGCCGAGAGCTTTTGATTCGCATGTCGCCTATCTGGACCTGGGTGGTGGAAAACGTGGAGGACTTTCGCAAGGCTCGGCGTATTTTCGACAGTCAGGAGGGCAAAAAACCGGCGTGGCAGGTTCCCACACCGATTCCCGATGCGCCTCGGTAAGCGCAACTTCTCGATGAAGGCTGTGCAAGTGTATGCCTCGATCCACCCCTAGCTGTACGGGGCGCAGCGCGCCATAACCCACTACTGTCGCAGGCACATCACCACCGCTTGGATGCCGCGCCATGTTCATGTCCACCAGCCTGTTATCAGCCTTCGTGCTGTTCGCTTTTGTCTCTTCGATCACCCCTGGGCCCAACAACACCATGTTGCTGGCCTCAGGCGTGAATTTCGGCTTTCGCCGTTCGATGCCCCATGCGCTGGGGATCAGCATCGGCTTTATGCTGTTGGTGATCTGTGTGGGGCTGGGCTTGGGCGAGGTGTTCAAGCTGTTCCCGTGGGCTTACACATTGTTGCGTTATGTCGGCGCCGCGTATTTGTTGTACCTGGCGTGGAAGATTGCCAATGCGGGCGGCATGTCTGACAACCCGGATGAACACGGCAAGCCGATGACCTTCCTCGGTGCGGCGGCCTTCCAGTGGGTCAACCCCAAGGCATGGATCATGGCGCTAGGGGCGATCACTACCTACACGCCTGCCGAGGGTTATGTCACCAATGTGCTGGTGATCGCCCTGGTGTTTGCAGTGGTCAACCTGCCGAGTGTGTGCGTGTGGGTGGGATGTGGCAGCGGCTTGCGTAACCTGCTGCGTGAGCCGCGCTGGTTACGGATGTTCAACTGGTCCATGGCCGGGCTGTTGGTGCTGTCGCTGTATCCGATGCTGTTTGTGGGCTGAGCCGGGCGTAGGTAACCACGATGCGAAGCGAGTCGCTGTTGATCTTGTTCTTGATCTGCTTTTGATCTGAAGCGCCCCGTTACACCCCGCTGGCCGGAATTCGACAGGGATTTGGGGGGTAAACCGGCAGGGATGCCGGTTTAGCCGCCCCGCGCCATGGATGGCGCGTGGCGGCGGCCCCCCAAATCACTGGCGGATTACGGGCACACCGAGCCTAAGCGAGGTGCCGAGGGGTGGGGCAAGAGCGTTTTGGTTACTTTCGCGCTTTTCGAAAGTGACCCGCCGTCAGGCGGAACCCTAAGTGGCCGTTACCTCAGCAATGGATATGTACACAATCCAACTGTATTGACCGCCAGGCCGCCTTCGCGAGCAAGCCCGCTCCCACAGTTTGGACCGCGGGGTGTCAGGTAGAGAAGTGTCGGCTGATAGGCCGCCATCGCAGGCAAGCCAGCTCCCACAGTTGGATTGCAGGGTGTCATGGAGATAGGCGTCGGCTGTCGGCCGTCACGGGAGCAAGCTCCCTCGCTACGCTGATGCGGGCTTAGACCGGCGAGATGGTCGCCAACATGCCGATGCCAATGGTCAACACCAAAAAGCCGAACAGGAAAATTGCCATCTTGGTCATAAGGCCTCCGAGGGGAAGGGGACGACAGGAATGTCGGGATGGGGCTATTGTCCGCCTCAAGCGGTTTTCAATACAGGCGCAGATCGAAAAGAAAAAACCGTATCAGATCACCGCGCAGCGCCTGGGCCGTGGCTTTTCAAGCGAACAGTTTTTATCAAGATCAGCGCCATGGCCGCTACCCGCCCTGAGCGTCACCTGAGACAGCCACTGCATTTGCCCCTAAGATAGCGCCCACTGCACAACAATAAGCGTGGGCCGACCCTCGATGGAAAGACGCCAGTTCAGCGGTGGCATGCAAGGCAAGAACCTGCGCTACCTCAGTGATAACCCCCAGCAATCAACCTCGGTCACCCGTGTCGGTTTCCTGCTGCTCGAACACTTCTCCTTACCGGCGTTTACCCAGACCCTCGATACGCTGGTGACCGCCAACCTGTTGCGCCCTGATCTGTTCGCTACGCGCACTTTCGGGTGGGGCGAGGGCGAAGTCATCAGCGACCTGGGCCTGATCATTCGTCCGGATGCGAACCTGATGCTGGCGACGTTGCAGGACTTGGACCTGTTGGTGATCTGCGGTGGTTTTCGCACCGAACTCAAGGCCAGCGAGCCATTTATCCAATGGCTGCGCAGCGCGGGTGAAGCGGGCGTGCGCCTCGCCGGTTTGTGGAACGGCTCGTGGTTCCTCGGGCGTGCGGGGCTGTTGCAGGGTTACCGCTGTGCCATCCACCCCGAACATCGCCCGGCACTGGCCGAAGTGTCCAAGGCGGCGCAGGTCACCAGCGAACCCTACGTGATCGACCGCGATCGCCTCACTGCGTCCAGCCCCTCGGGGGCTTTCCATATGGCCTTGGACTGGATCAAGAGCCTGCATGGCAAAGCCTTGGTTGAAGGCATCGAAGATATCCTGGCGTTCGAAGAGTCGCGCTACCGCCGCATCAAACCCACCGAAAACATGTGTGTCAGCGCGCCGTTGCGCGAGGTGGTGAAGTTGATGGACGCCAACCTCGAAGAGCCTCTGGAACTCGATCAACTCGCCGTCTACGCCGGCCGTTCCCGCCGCCAGTTGGAACGCCTGTTCAAAGAACAGCTGGGCACCACGCCGCAACGCTACTACATGGAACTGCGCGTCACTGAAGCGCGACGCCTGTTGCAGCACACCGAGTTATCCCAGGTGGATGTGCTGGTGGCGTGCGGGTTTGTCTCGCCGAGCCATTTCAGCAAATGCTACAGCGCGTATTTCGGCTATCGCCCCTCGAAGGAGAAGCGGTTGGTCAAGTAGCCTGGCGTGTGTAGAAAGATTTTCACAAGGAGTGGCAATGGACATCACGCTTTTGGATCGTTATCGCGGCAGCCTACTTGGGCTGGCGTGTGGCGACGCTGTAGGGACGACCGTTGAATTCATGCCCCGTGGCAGCTTTTCTCCCGTGACGGATATGCTAGGCGGCGGACCGTTTAGTCTCAAGCCTGGCCAATGGACTGACGATACGTCCATGGCACTGTGTCTGGCCGAAAGCCTGTTGCGCAAAGGCGGTTTTGACGCGGTGGACCAGATGGGGCGTTACCTGAATTGGTGGAAGTGGGGTTACTTGAGTTCTACCGGAGAGTGTTTTGATATCGGCATGACGGTTCGCGAAGCGCTGGAGCAATTTCAGCAAAGTGGCAACGCTTTTGCGGGCTCAACGCATCCGTACTCGGCCGGCAATGGTTCAATGATGCGCCTCGCACCTGTGGTGTTGTTTTACTTTCCAGATAGGGCGCACATCCACCTGTTTGCCGAGCAAAGCTCGCGAACTACTCATGCCGCGCAGGAGGCTATCGAGTGCTGCCTGCTGCTGGCCGAGGCTATCAGCAATGCCCTGAGCGGTGTTCCAAAGAAGCAGGTGCTGAGCTTTTCCCACACCGTGCTGTCGGCCCCTAAGGTCAAGGCTATCGCCTCTGGCGATTATCGCGATAAAACCTCTGCTCAAATTGTTGGCTCAGGTTACGCGGTGGCTTCGCTGGAGGCCGCATTCTGGTGTTTCGATCAGACCTCAAACTTTGCTGACGCGATACTCACCGCCGCCAACCTTGGGGATGATGCAGACACTACTGCCGCAATTGTTGGGCAACTGGCGGGGGCGTATTATGGCGTCCAGGCTATCCCCGCCGATTGGTTGAACAAACTATGGATGCGCGATGAAATTCAAGAAACGGCTGATGCGTTATTCAACACTTCGCACCTACAACAGCAAGGTTCAGAAACGATCCAGCCGATAAGGCTGTAATTCTGGCACACGCTCACCCGCCGCAAGCTGCCCAACCCTCTCGGCCGTCACCGCTGCTTGTGTCAGCCCCAGATGCTGGTGACCGAACGCAAGCAGTACCTTGCCCTCGCACACCCGGTCAATGATTGGCAGTGAGTCGGGCAGGGAAGGGCGAAACCCCATCCAGGGTGTGGCTTCGCTGTGGCTCAAGTCGTGTCGGAACAGCCCTTTGCTCAACCGGTGCAGCTGCCAGGCGCGTTGCATATTGGCCGGGCGGTCGAGGCCGGCGAATTCGACCGTGCCGGCCAGGCGCAGGCCACCGGTCATGGGCGTCATGATGAATTTTCGCTCCAGCGAAGTGACCGCGAAGGGCAGTCGTTGTTGTTCGTGGGGCAGCATCAGGTGGTAACCGCGTTCGGTGTCCAGTGGCACTTGTTTGCCGGTGAGTGCAGCGGTGAGTTTGGCCGAATGGGCGCCGCAGGCGATCAGCACGTGCGGTGCTGTCAGTACGCCTTGGTCGGTCATCAGGGAAACGCCGCTGCCCTCCAGGCGTGCATCCAGAACGCGCTGCTGAAGAAATTGCACCCCTTCGGCCTTGGCCGCGTTCACCAGTTCGCCAACCACCGTGTACGGGTCCAGAAAGTGCCCGGTAGCCGGGAAGAACAAACCGCCTTGTATGGCGTCGCTCAGTTGCGGCGCAGCCTTGCGCACCGCATCGCCGCTCCAGGACTCCACGGCGACGCCTTGCTGCCTCATGCGTTGCTGCACTGCATCCAGTGCAGCGCGGGATTCGGCGCGCTCATACACCAATAGCGAACCGTCTTCACGCAGCAATTGAGCTTGCCCAATCGATTGCAGCAAGCGTTGCCACGCGCCCAGGCTGCCTTCGTTCAGCGCGCGAAGGCCGGCCACGGTGCGCTGATAACGCGCTGGCCGCAGGTTCAATAGCAGGCGGATAAACCAGGGCAGGGCGCGGGGCAGGTAGGCCCAGTCCAGGCGCAACGGGCCCATGGGGTCCAGGAGCATGGCGGGCAAGCGCTTGAGGATCGACAGGTCGGCGATGGGGAAGACTTGCTCCGTCGCCAGGTGGCCGGCGTTGCCGTAGGAGGCGCCCATGCCGGGTGCCTGCGCGTCGAGCACCACGACTCGCCGGCCTTGGCGTGCCAACTGCAAGGCGCAGGCGACGCCGATAATGCCGGCGCCGACCACGACGATGTCTGCTTGATTGGGATCGGCCATGGTTATGCTTCTCGCTGGCCGTCGAGCAGACGCCGCAGTTGCAGCGGGTTGTCGTGCTGTAGGGCGGCGGGCAGCAAGGCGTCCGGGAAATCCTGGTAACACACCGGGCGCAGGAAACGCAGAATAGCCGCCGTACCCACCGAGGTGCTGCGCGCATCCGAAGTCGCCGGAAAGGGCCCGCCATGCACCATGGCGTCACACACTTCTACGCCGGTCGGCCAGCCGTTCACCAGCAAGCGCCCAGCCTTGCGCTCCAGCACTGGCAGCAGTGCCCGGGCCTGGGGCAGGTCGTGGTCATCCATGTGCAGGGTGGCGGTGAGTTGACCTTCCAGGTGTTCGGACACCTGGCGCATGTGCTCGACATTGCGGCATGCCACCACCAGCGAGGCGGCGCCGAATACTTCGGCTTGCAGGTGTTGATTGTTCAGGAACGCCTCGGCCTGGGTCACGAACAGACGGGCCTGGCCCTGGTTCGGTCCGTTTGCTGGCAAGCCCTTGGCGGCTATGTTGGCGTGTTGGGCCAGGGTCTCCACACCGGTTTCGTAGGCGTTGAAGATGCCCGGTGTGAGCATGGTCTGGGCCGAGCAACCCGAGAGCCGGTCACTGGCTGACTGAATAAAGCGGTCCAGAGTGGCGCCTTGCAGGGCAATCACCAGGCCAGGGTTGGTGCAGAACTGGCCGGCGCCTTGGGTCAGCGACGCCACGAACCCTTCGGCCAAGGCTTCGCACCTAGTTTCAAGTGCAGCAGGAAACAGGTATACCGGGTTGATCGAGCTCATTTCCGCGTACACCGGGATCGGCTCCGGGCGTGCCTGCGCGGCTTGGCAGAGGGCAATGCCGCCACTGCGCGAACCGGTAAAGCCCACAGCCTTGATGCGCGGGTCGCTCACCAGTGCGATACCCACCTCGTTACCCGCGCCGTAGAGCAGTGAAAACACACCCTCCGGCAAGCCACAATCTTTCACCGCCTGGGCGATGGCGCAGCCCACCAGCTCGCTGGTGCCGGGGTGCGCGTTATGCGCCTTGACGATCACCGGGCAACCGGCGGCGAGTGCCGACGCGGTATCGCCGCCCGCCACGGAGAAGGCCAGAGGGAAGTTGCTGGCACCGAACACTGCGACGGGGCCGAGGGCGATATGGCGCTGGCGCAGGTCGCCACGGGGCAGGGGGTGGCGCTGGGGCTGTGCGGTATCGACGCGCACGTCAAGCCATTCGCCCAGGCGCACGGTGCGGGCAAAAGCGCGCAGTTGCCCGCAGGTACGGCCGCGTTCACCTTCAATGCGTGCGCGAGGCAAGCCAGTTTCGGCGCAGGCGCGCTCGACCAGCTCATCACCCAAGGCTTCGATGTGGGTGGCGATGGTTTCGAGCAACGTGGCGCGATCTGCCAAGGTGGTTTCGCGGTAAGCGTCAAACGCGGCCCACGCCAGTGCGCAGGCCTGATCCACGTGCTGCTCATCCCCGCCAGCGTAGGCGGGTTCCAGTGGGGTGTTGGTGGCGGGGTTGATCGCGCGGATCGCATCGCGATGGCCGGCGATGGATTGCTGACCGATCAGCAGCTTGCCTGTCAGAGTCATGGGGACATCCTGGAAAACAGAGGAGTGTTGTAGGAGCGAGCTTGCTCGCGAAAAACGTGCCTACAACGCGTTCATTCAGGGTGAGCGCGTTATCGTTAACGATCTTCGCGAGCAAGCTCGCTCCTACAAAGAATCAAGCGGCGTTCTGTTCTGCCGACCAGTTGGCATACCACTGGCGGAACAGCGCGTACTGCCGCTCGGCATAGCGGCGCTGGGCCGCGCTGAGCTCGTCGGTTTCGTTGAAGTGCAGGGCGTAACCCTGGTCACCGTTGAGCACCATCAGGTGCTTGTAATACAGCACCAGGTCGCAGCCCTCGTCGAACGACGACAACACCGCCAGCGCAGCTTCCAACTCACGTGCCTGGCGCCGCGCCTTGGCATCGCCCTTGGCGGCTTTTCTGCTCAGCGCCACCAGTTGCAGCACTTCGCGGGGCAGTGCATTGCCGATGCCGGTGATGGCGCCGGTGGCGTTGCAGTTGACGAAGCCGTGGACCACTTGGGTATCGACGCCGACCATCAGGGTCACATCGTCATCCTGGGAGGTGATGTTTTCCGCGGCATAACGCAAGTCGGCGGCACCGCCAAACTCCTTGAAGCCGATCAGGTTCGGGTGTTCGCGGCGCAGTTCGAAGAACAGGTCGGCGCGGGTGGCGAAACCGTAGTAGGGGCTGTTATAGATCACCGCCGGCAGGTTGGGGGCCGCGTTGAGGATCGCTGCAAAGTGGGCCTTTTGCGCGGTGACCGAAGCACCACGGGACAGCACGCGGGGAATCACCATCAAACCATGGGCGCCGACTTTAGCGGCATGGGCTGCATGGGATACGGCTTCACGGCTGTTCACCGCACCGGTGCCGACGATGGTTGGCACACCCGCCGCCACCAGGCGCGCCACGCCTTCCTGGCGCTGGGCCTCGGTGAGCAGCGGCCAGTCGCCCATGGAGCCGCAATACACCACGGCACTCATGCCGATGTCGATCAGCTCGCGACCCTTGGCCACCAGGGCGTCGAAGTCCGGTTGGCGTTCGGCGGTGCAAGGGGTCATCAGGGCGGGCATGCAGCCGGTGAAGATGTTGTCGCTCATGGTGCTAACTCCGGTTTCAGTTGAATTGATCAAGGGCTCAGATGCCCCAGGCAAACGGGTCTTGTTCGTCGATCAGCAGGGTGCTGTCGGCGGTCATGTAGGCGCGGCCGGTGATGAAGGGGCGTACGTATTCACCGTCCCACTCATAGCGGCCGAGGAACTGGCTGCCGGTGATGCTGGCTTGTACCCAGGGTTCTCCTGCGGCCAGTTTTGCGTCGGCGGCCAGGCAGGCGAGCTTGGCGCTGGTGCCGGTGCCGCAGGGGGAGCGGTCATAGGCTTTGCCAGGGCACATCACAAAGTTGCGGCTGTCGGCGTGGGCGTCGTCGGCGAATAGTTCGATATGGTCGATCAGCGCACCGTCTGCGCCACGGATGCCTTGGGCTTCGAGGGCCTTGAGCATCGCCCAGGTGTAGTCGGTCAGGGCCTCCACGTTATCCATCTGCAACTCATGGCCGTGATCCGACACCAGGAAGAACCAGTTGCCGCCCCAAGCGATGTCGCCCAGCACCACGCCGTGCCCAGGCACCTCAACAGGCACCTGTTTGCGATAGCGGTAAGCGGGCACATTGCGCAGGGTCACGCTGCCGTCGTCGTGCAAGGTGGCCGCGACCGGGCCGACCGGCGTATCGAGGCTGTGCACGCCCGGTTGGATCAAGCCCAGGTGGTGCAGTGAGGCAACCAGGCCGATGGTGCCGTGGCCGCACATGCCAAGGTAGCCGGCGTTGTTGAAGAAGATCACCCCGCAGGTCGCCCCCGGCGTGACGGGCGCGCAGTACAGCGCGCCCACCAGTACATCGTTGCCCCGTGGCTCCAGCAGGCAGGCGCGGCGCCATTGATCGTGATGGGTGCGCAGGTGCTCCAGTTGGTCGGCGATCGTGTCGCCAACCAGCGCGGGGAAACCGCTCATGACCAGGCGCGTAGGTTCACCGCCGGTGTGTGAGTCAATCACGTGCAGCCGTTTCATAAGGCACTCCATCAGTGGGTGGTCGGGGACAGTGGGGCGCTGTAGTGCGTGTCGCTGATAGCTTCGCTTTCGTCCTCTTCCTGCTCAAGGCGCACCAAGTGGGCGGGCACGCCGGTGGCGGCGCCCCAGTAGTAGATGCCCAGGGCGCAGGCCGCCACCACCAGGGTGTCAAACGGGTGGCTGATCACGCCGATACCGCCAAAGCTGCCGAGTTTGGAGAGCAGGATGGTCACGGCGTAGAAGCCGATCAGCCAGGCCGATGAGCGAACTTGTTGCTTGAGGTTCAGGTGCGCGGTCGGCACCCAGCGTGCGCAGAGCAGGTACACCACAAACATCAGGATTTGCAGGCCCAGCAGCCAGGACACCGTGCTCCAGCCCGACCAGTACACGATCAGCGCAGCGATGATGAACGACAGCGGGCCCAGCACCGCCATGCCCTTGACCCGAAACGGGCGTGCCATGTCCGGTGCATTGCGGCGCAGGGCCGCGACCGTTACCGGGGCCACGGCATAACTGAGGATCAGGGCAGCGGACACCACGTTGATCAGTGCTTCCCAGGACGGGAACGGCAAGGTCCAGAACACCGACAGGGCAAAGGTCAGCCATAGCGCCGGGCGCGGGATGCCGGACTTTTCATCGATGCGCGTGAAGACCTTGAAGAAGGTGCCGGTCTGCGCCCAGCCATACACCACGCGCGGGGTGGCGTTCATGTAGATATTGCCGCAGCCGCTGGGGGAGATCACCGCATCGGCCACCACCAGGTAGGCCAGCCAGCCCACGCCCAGCGCCAGGGCGATATCGCGATAGGGCAGGGCCAGTTCCTTGCTGATGCCGGCCCAGCCATTGGCGAGCATTTCGGTAGGCACGCCGCCGAGGAACGCGGTTTGCAGCAGCACATAGATGGCCGTAGACAACAGTACTGAGAGGATCAGGGCGATGGGGATGGTGCGCTGTGGATTTTTCACTTCGCTGGCCACCGAAATGATCGGCGTGAGCCCCAGGTAGGCAAAGATCACCCCGCCTGCCGACACCGCCATCTCGATGCCCGACAAGCCGAACGGTGCAAAGCCATGCACCTGGAAGTTCGCAGGCTTGAAGAAGGTGAACAGCACGCCGATCACCAGCAACGGCACGATGAACTTGAACACGCTCACCAGGTTATTGGCGATGGCAAAGGTCTTCACGCTGCGGTAATTGAGCACAAAGAACAGGCACAGCAGGGCAAATTGCACCAGCCAGCCCAGGGTAGTCGGGTCACTGGAGCCGGCCTTGGTCAGCTGGGGAAACCAGGCTGCCGCGTATTGACGCGAGGCGACCACTTCAATCGCCACCAGGCTGGAAAACGCGATCAGCGTGATAAAGCCCATCAGGTAACCCAGCAACGGGCCATGGGAGTACACCGGGTAGCGCACCACGCCGCCCGCGCGGGGCAGGGCGGCACCGAGTTCGCAGTAGACAATGCCCAGCAACAGCACAGCGAACCCCCCGAGTAACCAGGAAAAAATCCCTGCCGGGCCTGCGATGGCAGACACGTGGCTGGCGGCGAACAACCAACCCGAACCGAAGATGGCCCCCAACCCGATAAAGGTGAGGTCCATCAGTGACAGCTGTTTCTTGAACTTGCCTTGGCCTGACATAGCGGCGCCTTCTTGTGAGTTATTGGATAGGCATGCAGTGGCGCTATCCTGAACCCACAGGCCTGGCTGACGATTGATGTTTTATGCGGCGATGGATGACGAATTCAGCACAATTTGCCGCGCTCGACAGCGCTCGGCCTATGGCGCAATCTGCTGGCTGTCGACGAATAAAAGGGCAGATAAAGTCATGTTGCAGAGCGCGTTCGCGAGCCTTTTCCAGGGCAGCCGACCCCACAGCATCGAGCAGCTATTGAGCGGGGTAGAGCAGTTGCTGCCGATGCTCGATGTACTGCCCAATGCCGCGATTTTCATCAAGGACATCGACGCCCGCTACGTGCTCGCCAACCGTACCCTGGTGCAACGCTGTGGTCTCAAGCAACTGCAACCGTTGCTGGGCAAGACCAGCGCCGAAGTGTTTCCCGCGCAATTGGGCCCCGGTTATACCGAGCAGGATCGGCGTGTGTTGAAACAGGGTTTGGTACTGGAAGACCAACTCGAATTGCACCTCTACGGCACCCGCGAACCCGGTTGGTGCCTGACCCACAAATGGCCGCTGTACAACCGGCTAGGCGCGATCATCGGCCTGGCCGGGATCTCGGTAGACCTGCAATCGGCCAGTGAAACCCACCCGGCCTATCAGCGCCTGGCGGCGGTGGACGAACACATCCGCAGCCACTTCAACCGCCGTGTCACCCTGGGTGAACTGACCCGAATCGCCGGGATTTCCGTGGCGCAATTGGAGCGTTACTGCAAGCGCGTGTTTCACCTCACGCCCCGGCAAATGATCCAGAAAGTCCGGCTGGAACATGCCCGGCGGTTGTTGCATACCGAGTTGCCGATCACCGAGGTGGCGTTGCAATGCGGCTACACCGATCACAGTGCGTTTACCCGGCAGTTCAAATCTTCAACTGGCTTCACGCCGAGGCAATACCGGCAGGCGACGCAAGGCTCGGTACCAGACGGCATGCCAGACGCATAACCATTGTGGGAGCGGGCTTGCTCGCGAATGCAGAGTGTCAGTGCCGGATAGGCTAAATGACCCACCGCATTCGCGAGCAAGCCCGCTCCCACATTTTTGGGCCGCCGCCAGCCCCGACGCTATTGCGATGCAACGAATGGCGCGCGCACCCCTCATATGCTTACACCGACATTTTTCACCACCACAGGTACCGAGCTTATGACCGCGGCGAACAACGATCATGTGAACTGGCTGGTGCAACATTCCATGCTCCACGCAGCGCGGCAGCGGGCCAAGCTCTATTCGGGGCAAGGGCGCTTGTGGCAGCAGCCCTATGCACAGACCCGGCCGCGTGACGCTTCAGCCTTGTCGTCCGTGTGGTTCACTGCCTACCCCGCGTCGATTGTCACCCGCGAAGGCGGCACCGTGCTGGAAGCGTTGGGGGACGAAACCCTGTGGCATACCCTGTCCAAAATCGGTATCCAGGGCATTCATAATGGCCCGTTGAAGAAGTCCGGTGGCTTGTCTGGTACCGAGCACACGCCGACCATCGACGGTAATTTCGACCGCATCAGCTTCGACATCGACCCGCAACTGGGCACCGAGGCACAATTGCAGGCGTTGACGCGCATGGCTGCCGCGCACAATGCGGTGATCATCGACGATGTGATCCCGTCCCACACCGGCAAAGGCGCGGATTTTCGCCTGGCGGAAATGGCCTATGAGGACTATCCGGGCCTGTACCACATGGTCGAAATCCGCGAGGAAGACTGGCCGTTGCTGCCCGATGTGGCCGACGGACGCGATGCGCAAAACCTCAGCCCCTCCCAAGTGGACGCACTGCGCGACAAGCACTACATCGTCGGCCAATTGCAGCGGGTGATTTTCTTCGAGCCCGGCGTCAAGGAAACCGACTGGAGCGCCACCCCGGTGGTGCTCGGCGTGGATGGCAAACCGCGGCGCTGGGTATACCTGCATTACTTCAAGGAAGGCCAGCCGTCGCTCAACTGGCTTGACCCTTCGTTTGCCGCGCAGCAGATGATCATCGGTGATGCGCTGCACGCCATTGATGTGATGGGCGCGAAAATCCTGCGTCTGGATGCCAACGGCTTTCTCGGCGTGGAGCGCAAGCTCGACGGCACGGCCTGGTCCGAAAGCCATCCGCTGTCGATCACCGGCAATCAGTTGCTCGGCGGCGCTATTCGCAAGGCGGGCGGCTTCAGTTTTCAGGAGCTCAACCTCACTGTGGACGACATCGCGTCCATGTCCCATGGCGGCGCCGACCTGTCCTATGACTTCATCACCCGGCCGGCCTACCAGCATGCGTTGCTGATGGGCGACACCGAATTCCTGCGCCTGATGCTGCGCCAGATGCACAGCCTCGGCATCGACCCTGGCTCGCTGATTCACGCGCTACAGAACCACGATGAACTGACCCTGGAGCTGGTGCATTTTTGGACGCTGCACGCCCATGACAGTTTCCTGTTCCAGGGCCAGACCTTCCCCGGCAACATCCTGCGCGAGCATATCCGCGAGCAGATGTACGAACGGCTGACCGGCGAACATGCGCCGTATAACCTCAAGTTCGTCACCAACGGCGTGTCCTGCACCACTGCCAGTATTATCACTGCAGCTCTGGGGATCCGTGACCTGGAGGCGATCACCCCGGCGGATATCCAGCAGATTCGCCAGATCCACTTGCTGCTGGTGATGTACAACGCCATGCAACCTGGGGTGTTTGCCTTGTCCGGCTGGGACCTGGTGGGCGCGTTGCCGTTGGCGGCCGAAGACGTGGCGCACCTGATGGCCGATGGCGACACGCGCTGGATCCACCGTGGCGCCTATGATCTGGTAGACCTGAACCCCGACGCTGAGCTGTCGGCGGGGCAAATGCCGCGCTCCAAAAGTCTGTATGGCAGCCTGAACAGCCAACTGCAGGACCCAGAGTCCTTTGCCTCCCAACTGCAAAAAATCCTCGCCGTGCGCCGCGCCTACGACATCGCCGCGAGCCGCCAGATCCTGGTGCCAGATGTTGAGCACCCAGGCTTGCTGATCATGGTTCACGAACTGCCGGCGGGTAAGGGCACGCAAATCACTGCGCTGAATTTTGGTGCCACGCCGATCACCGAAACCTTGCACCTGCCCAACATCGCACCGGGGCCGGTGGTGGATATCATCAATGAGCGGGTGGAAGGCGATTTGACCGAGGAGGGCGCGTTCACGATCACGCTGGACGCTTATGAAGGGCTGGCGTTGCGGGTGGTGAGCAGCACGCCGATGTAAATCGCCTGTAGGAGCGAGCTTGCTCGCGAAAAACGTCAACGATAACGCGTGCTTCCTGAATAAACGCGGCGTTTGTGAGTTTTTCGCGAGCAAGCTCGCTCCTAGAGGGTAAACCAGACGATCAGTGGTGCTTGTTCTTGTGCTTATGCTTGTTGCCTTTGTGCTTGCCACCACCGGAACGATGACCGCTCTCGTCATCGGCCAGATTATTACCCAACGCGCCACCGGCTGCGCCGCCCACGCCCGCGCCAATGGTGGACCCGGTGCTACCGCCCAGGCGATTACCAATCAGCGAGCCGCCCGCCGAGCCCAAACCGCCGCCAATCGCCGCTTCGGTCTTGTTGCCTTTCTGCGCACCCACCGCACTCCCGGCTGCGCCCCCCACGCCTGCACCGATGGCCGCACCGGTCGAGCCACCCAGCTGTTGGCCGACCACATTGCCCAACACACCGCCGACACCGCCTCCCAGCGCCGCCGTACCATCTCCAGCGGCCAGGGCCCCTTGGGAGATCAGGATGCCCAATGCCAGGGCCGGGAATGTCATTTTCATTTTTTTGTACCTCAAGGGCTGTCTCAGGCGCTCACGGGTTAAAGCACGCCTGGCGGTGTGATTAGAGCACAGGCCACCGCACCAGGGTCTCGGTGATTGCCCGTGCGCAAGAAATTTTTTTCAGCCCTCTTGAATTCTTTTAGCGCGTCCATAAATTTTTGATCACGCGATGCCGAATCCGGGTCGCGTACTAAATCACTTGGAGAAACTCAGGAGATTTTAAAATGGCTACTACCCTGTCGTTGGCCCCACTGTTCCGTCAATCGGTGGGCTTTGATCGCTTCAATGACCTGTTCGAGTCGGCGCTGCGCAGCGAGGCTCCGAATTCCTATCCACCTCACAACGTGGAAAAGCACGGTGACGACGCGTACCGCATTGTCATCGCCGTCGCTGGCCTGACCGAGGAGGATCTGGATATCCAGGTCGAGAGGGGTGTATTGACGGTTTCCGGCGGAAAGCGCGAAACCGACGATAAGGTCGCTTACCTGCATCAGGGCATTGCCCAACGTGCGTTCCGGTTGTCGTTCCGCTTGGCCGACCATATCGAAGTACGTGGCGCATCCCTGACCAACGGTTTGCTCAACATCGACCTGCTGCGTGAGGTGCCTGAAGAGGCCAAGCCAAAACGCATCATGATTGGTGGCGAGGCCAAGCCCGAGCTGCGTCAGGTCAGCTTGCAGTAAAACAATCGGCGGTAAAAAGGCGCTCTGCGGAGCGCCTTTTTTGTGCGCGCTGCAAACCCAGGCCCGCTAAGCCTGGGTGTTGGGTGCAAACAACTGCCTGGCCTCGGCAAAGCATTTCTCGGCGATGGCCGAGCGCGGTTCGGTCTTGCGCATCACCATGCCCAGGGGCGCTAGGACGCTGGCGTCCGGCAGGTGGATGAACGCCAGGTTCTCAATCGGGCTTTCCAGGCCGCTGTCCAACGGCATGATTGCGCAACAGAAGCCTTCGTGAATGGCCTGGAACAGTTGATAAGTGGAGTCGCTTTCCAGAATCGGCTGGGGATCGAGACCGCGGCTGCGGAAACTCAGGTCGATGGATTTTCGATAGTGCATGCCATTGCTGATCATCCCCAGAGGCAGTTGGGCGGCTTCTTCCCAGCTCATCTGGGTGCCTTCGAAGTGGAAGTGGCGGGTGTCGTACAGCAGGCCGACACGGGTTTCGCCCAGTTCGAAAAATTCCAGGTAGTTGGGGCTCACGTGGTCCAGGTAGCACACGCCCAGGTCCAGTTGGTTGGTGCCCAAGGCTTCGATGATTTTGTCCGAGCTCATGGAGGTGAGGCTGAACTTCAGTTCCGGGAAGCTGTGGGACAAGCCCTGGATGAAGCTGATCGGGTTGAAGCCGCTCAGGGGCACCAGGCCCAGGCGCAGGTTACCGACCAACTGGCCGCGACACGCAGCCGCTTCGGCGAACAGGCCGTCGTGGGCGGCGAGCAGGGTCCTGGCCCAGGCCAATACGCGTTCGCCGGCCTGGGTGAAGCCTTCGAAGCGTTGGCCACGGGTCACCAGTTCCAGGCCCAGTTCTTCCTCCAAGTTACGCAGGCGCATCGACAGGGTGGGCTGGGTGATGTTGCAGCGGGCGGCGGCCTGGCCGAAATGGCGGGTCTGCTCCAGCGCGATCAGGAATTTAAGTTGTTTGATGTCCATGAAGGCACCTGCCTGGAAATGAGCCGATGATCGCATTGTAACGACTGGCACGTCCAAGTGCCCTTGCCACGGTGCGGCTGCATTGTTCCATTTTTGAGATGGAGCGGCCCGTTTCAGCCACTACCTAACCCCGAACGCGATGACTAAGGTGGTCCCACTGTTTTTCGGGTGGGCCAACGTCTACACCCAGGCCATGCCGCATTAGCAGTTTCTGATCCAGAGCTACATCAAGGCACACCAAGTGGCAAACAACCACGAAGTACTAGACTCACAGCGCACCTAAATACGCTGGGGCCTTTTGCGGCAAGCCCATGTTGGGCGCTGCCTCTATTTATCAGGAGTATGAACATGTCTACACCTTACGTTCGTTTGGACAAAGACAACGCCGCGGTGCTGTTGGTCGATCATCAGGCCGGCTTGCTGTCATTGGTTCGTGACATCGACCCGGACAAGTTCAAGAACAACGTGCTGGCCCTGGCTGACCTGGCCAAGTACTTCAAGTTGCCGACCATCCTCACCACCAGTTTCGAAACCGGCCCCAACGGCCCGCTGGTGCCCGAGCTCAAGGCACTGTTCCCGGATGCGCCGTACATTGCGCGCCCAGGCCAGATCAATGCCTGGGACAACGAAGACTTCGTCAAGGCCATCAAGGCCACCGGCAAGAAGCAATTGATCATTGCCGGCGTCGTGACCGAAGTGTGCGTGGCGTTTCCGGCGCTGTCGGCCCTGGCCGAAGGCTTTGAAGTGTTTGTGGTCACCGACGCCTCCGGCACTTTCAACGAACTGACCCAGCAATCGGCCTGGGCTCGCATGTCAGCCAACGGCGCGCAACTGATGACCTGGTTTGGCCTGGCCTGCGAGCTGCATCGCGACTGGCGCAACGACATCGAGGGCTTGGGGACGTTGTTCTCCAACCACATTCCGGACTACCGCAACCTGTTCACCAGCTACAACGCGTTGACTGAAGGCAAGTAAGCCTGCTGGCGATCTGGGTCTATACCGATTCGATGCGACACTGGATCTGTGGCCAGAGAGCTTGCTCACGCGAAGGTCTGATAACCGACGCGCGATCCAACTGTGGGAGCTGGCTTGCCTGCGATGACGGCCTGCCAGCCGACATTTACCTACCTGACACCCCGCGATCCAACTGTGGGAGCGGGCTTGCTCGCGAAGGCGGCCTGGCAGTCAACACAGCTGGATTGTGTACATATCCATTGCTGCGGTAACGGCC
>NZ_LYSO01000025.1:0-66777 GCF_001728935.1 Pseudomonas sp. AP42 | reverse complement strand
ATCAAGAGCGGCTCGCTTCGCATCGTGGAGTGTGTGGCCGGGCGCGGTCAACTGTGGGAGCTGGCTTGCCTGCGAAGGTATCGACTCGGTTTGCCTGAATCACCGAGTTGTCTGGATCGCAGGCAAGCCAGCTCCCACAGAGATAGGTGCAGCAGTTATTGCGCACATGAAAAAGGCGACCCGCAGGTCGCCTCTTTCAACTGCGCTTGATCAGAACTCGTGATCAGCACTGTCCGGGTTCAGGTCGCTGATGCCCAGCTTGCCGGCAGCGGCTTCGATCGAGCCGGTCTGCTTGACCAGGGCGGCGATCGAGTCACGCACGATCTGGTTGCCCTTTTCATTGTCCGCGGCGATCAACTGGTCGTAGTGCTCGCCGTTGTTGGCGTGGTCAACCATCACTTGGATCTTCGCTTCGGTGGCCGCCAGATCAGCCTTGAGGGCTGCATCGGCTGCCGGGTCGGCCTTGGCCACCAGGGACGACAGGCTGGCGCCGGTCAGCTTGGTGCCGTCAACACGGGTGTATTCGCCCAGGTAAACGTTACGGATACCCTTGGCGTCGTAGAAGTGCGAGTAATGGGTGTTGTCGCTGAAGCAGTCTTGCTCGTCTTCCGGCGAGTTGGCTTCCAGGGACACTTTCATGCGCTCCCCGGCGAGCTCGCCCAAAGACAGGCTGCCCATGCCGAACAGCATTTTACGCAGGCCGTCGGTGCCCGGTTCCGACTCCAGGGTGGCGCGGTAGTTGTCTTCGACGTTGGGCTTCCAGTTGTCGACCATTTCCTGCAGGTCGCTGACCAGCAGTTGGGTGACCGCACGCAGGTAAGTGCGGCGGCGCTCGTTGTGGCCGCCGGTTGCACCGTCACCGGTCATGTAGTCCGACGCCGGACGGTTGCCCGCGCCTGGGCCGGTGCCGTTGAGGTCCTGGCCCCACAGCAGGAATTCGATGGCGTGGTAGCCGGTGGCGACGTTCGCTTCGGAACCGCCCAGCTCATTGAGGCTGGCGAGTTTTTCCGGGGTGATGTCCTTGACGTCGACCTTATCTTCGCCCACCTGAATCTCGTTATTGGCGATGATGTTGGCGTTGGCACCGGGGTTACCCAGCGCGTGCTCGTAGGACTTGTCGACGTAGTCGATCAGGCCTTCGTCCAGGGGCCAGGCGTTAACTTGGCCTTCCCAGTCGTCGATGATGGTGTTGCCGAAGCGGAATACTTCGCTCTGCAGGTAGGGTACGCGCGCGGCGATCCAGGCGGTACGGGCCGCTTTCAGGGTTTCGTCGTTCGGGTTGGCGAGGAAGGTGTCGATTGCGGTCTGCAGGGTTTTTGCGGTGGATTCGGCATCGCTGTAAACCGCAAACACCATGTCTGCGTAGTGCGCGACCACGGCCTTGGCGGCCGCTTCGTCGACCTGGCCTGCCGGGGCAGCCGCCGGTGCGGTAGTGCTGGCGGCAGCGGGTGCCTGGGGCGCGGCGGCCTTGTCTTTACCTTCGCCGCAACCGGCGAGAGAAATGGCAATGGCCAGCAGACTGGCGGTGGCCAGGGGCATACGAATCATGGCGAACATCCTGCTTCGGTTGTTGATAGGGCGCGCGGGGAGCGCAAACGCTGCGACATAATGCGAAAGATTTGCATTTTGTGTAAAGGCTTATACGCGGGAAATATTGAGTATCGAAGTGTAAATTCAAAGGCTCACGGCGTTATTGCGCTCTGACTGCTTCAAATAAGCCGTCAACTCCCGGGCCTGCAGCGGTTTGCTGTAGTGATAACCCTGCCCCTCATGGCACCCCTCGGAGATGACGTAGGCCTCCTGTTCGGCAGTCTCCACCCCTTCGGCAATCACCTGCATGCCCAGGCTTTTGCCCAGTTGGATAATGGCGCGCACGATGGTTGCGTCATCGTCGTCGTCCTGCAGGTCCTGGACGAAGCTCTTGTCGATCTTGATCTTGTCCAGGGGCAGGCTCTTGAGATAACTCAAGGAGGAATAGCCGGTGCCGAAGTCATCAATGGCGATCAGTGCCCCGGAGCGACGCAGACTCAGCAGATGCTGGGCGGCGGTGCTGATGTCTTCCATCAGGCCGGTCTCGGTCACTTCCAGCTCCAGGCTGCGCGGTGGCAGGCGATAGATCTGCATCAGGTTGTTGACCACCCGCGGCAACTCGGTGTGGTGCAGTTGCACGGTGGACAGGTTGACGGCCATGCGCAGCGCCGTGAAACCCTGATCATGCCATTCGCGCAATTGCCGGCACGCCTGGTCCAGCACCCATTCGCCAATGGGAATGATGGTGCCGTTCTGTTCCGCCAGCGGGATAAACAAGTCCGGCGGTACCAGCCCGTGCTCAGGGTGCTGCCAGCGCAGCAGGGCTTCCACGCCCACCACCTGATGGTCGCGGTAGCTGATTTGCGGTTGGTACACCAGGTGCAACTGCTCACGGCTCAGGGCATCGCGCAGGTCTTTCTCCAGTTCACGGCGCCGGCGCATTTCGCTGTCGACGCTGGCGATATAAAACTGGTAGCGGTTGCGCGAGCGGCTCTTGGCCAGGGTCATGGTCTGCTCGGCTTTTTGCAGCAACTTCTCGGTGCTGTCGCCATCCTCCGGAAACAGCGTGATGCCGATGGTGGCGCGCAGGCGGATCAGGTCATGGTCGAGCGCAAATTCAGCCTCCAGGTCATCGAGAATACTTTGCGCCAGTTCGGCGGCTTCGTAGGGCTGATCGATATCGGCTTGCACCAGGGCGAACTGGTCGCCGCCCAGGCGGGCGAGCGTACCCAGGCGGCCGCTGTGGGCGCGCAGGCGGTCGGCCAGGGCCAGCAGCAGTTTGTCGCCGGCCTGGTAGGTAAACTGCTCGTTGACGCTCTTGAAGTCATCCAGCCCCACGCACAACACCGCGACACGGCGTTGCCGGCGGCCAGCGTCCGTGAGGATCTTGTCCAGTTGCGCCTGCAACTTCTGGCGGTTCGGCAGGCCGGTCAGGAAGTCGTATTGGGCCATGCGCAACAGGCTCGATTCGGCTTCGTGGCGCAGGTGGGTATTGCGCTCGATGGATTCGAGCAATTGGTTGGCAGTGTTTATCCACTGCCCCAGTTCGTTGCGTTCGTGGCCCTTGAGCTGAGGGATCTTGTGCTCGCTGGGGCGGTCCGGGTTGATCGAGGTCAGGTGCTCGATCATCCGCGACAACGGCTTGGTCAGCATCCAGTGATACACCAGGTACAGCACCAGCCCCATGGCCAAGGCGCGCAATACGCCCGAGATAAAGATGATGACCGAACTGACCAGAAAGCTTCGGCCATAGGTGGCGGTGTCGAGGGTGATACTCAGGTCGCCGTAATATTCGCTGTAGGGGCCCTTGCCCACCAACGCAGTGGTAAAGGAGCGTTCCTGACCAAGAATCAGGTCGGTCAACCAGCGGCTGGGGGACTGCTGTAAAGGGCGGCTTTTTTCCGCCAGCATGGTCTCGTTGGGGTGGCCGATAGAGGCCATGCGCACAGCGTCGTCCTGGAACAGACCTTCGATCACCTGCATGCCCATCTCGCGATCCAGGCTGTACACGGCCTGGGTCGAGGGGTCGCGAAACATGTCGAGGATGCGCTGGGCATCGCCCGCGACGGCCTGGCGCGTCTTGTAGGCATCAAAAACGATCTGCGCCACGCTCAGCGCCACACCCACGATCAAGGCCGACAGCAGCACAACCCGTAGCAACTTCACCGACAAGCTGTTCTTGAGTTCCAGCTTCAAAGGGGCATTCCTTGTCTCATGCGGGTGGCCGTCAATATGCCATGAGTATTGGCAATCTGGTGATGGCAGTCAAAGGGACATTGGGGCTTGGGATAAATTGAGGGTGTTGCTGAATAAAGATGCCGCGGTGACAACTTATGGTGGGGCTTTCACAGGCGGGCAAAAGGGCACGACGTGCGCAGCAGGCTTGGCAGGGGAGAAGGCGGAGCAGATCCGCCTTCCAGTTCGACGACCTTCTTAATAATTGCACTTACCCTCTGACTGGTGTGCGTCCCCGGCGACCTTTGCGTCCTTGCCGACCGTGTCTACGAGCTTGTTCGCCAAGTCCAGAGCGCCTTTTGCCACATCCAGGCCCTTGTCGAGAAGGCCCGATATCATCGGGATTGCGCCTGCTGCCATCGAAATAGGATCCATCGTCATTCTCCACATTCATTCAGGAGGGTTATTCCTCCTGACGGTTGTGTGGTCAATTGTTACGGTTGAGTTCCGGTATCTCTGGGCTGTCTGCCTGGCGCGCATAAAAAAGCCCGGCGATTGCCGGGCTCAAGTGTAGCGAATGCCCTGAGACGGTACTCCAGTCGATCGCTGGCGATTGATGTCAGTATCGGGCGAGGCCAGTGCCCCTGTTTGTCTCAAGGCGCTGCTTCGCTGAGGGCGGTTTACTTCCGGATACTAGTCCATAACTTGTGCCAGCTACCATTCGGCAACCAAGTACCATTACCGATGAGCGTATTCAAACCGTCCACTTTTTCCATTTCACTCAGCGCCCCGGTATTACTCAATACGCCGGTAACACCAAATAGCAGGGTGTTAAAGTCTTGGAATAGTTCGATGCTCGGTGTTTCCTTGAGGACCCCAGTGTATTGATAAGGCTCTATCAGGCGCAGCTTAGATATAGGATCCATATTCTCCGGCAGCTCGCCAAGGCCGGCTCGCACTATTTTTTGCGCCGGCGAAACAGCTGCCGTGCGTCGAAAGACGTTCTTGCCGACAGTGCGTGTCGTATTCCCCAGGTAGTTGGAAAGTCTTGCAAATCTCTGTGGCATGTTCTTGATCAGTGCCGTAGCTCCAGAGGCAATACCGAAGAATAGTGAGGCCCAGGCCAGTGCTTGGGACCATTCCGGATGGCTCTCGGCAATAACTACTGCGGTGACCGCCAATACTGCTGAAGTAAGAGCGGCCAAGGCCGCTGCTACTATCAGCGACGCCGGGGCCGTCATAATTGCGGTGAGCACCCCTATACCGCTAAATAGTATAGTGGAAATCACCTTACCACTCTCACCAAGGCTGAGAGGCTCGGGCAGATTGTCTCCCCAAATGTTCCTCAGTGCCCGGCTAACCGAGAAGTGACCGCTGGGGTCATGAAAGTTGATCGGGTCGTTACCGACACAATAGCCGTAGGCGTGTGGGCCACCGATGCCAAATGGGCTGCTGGTGTCTGGGGCGTGGAACTGTCGTATCTGGGGCAGGTAGACGCGTTCGCCCAAGGGGATTTGGCCGTTCGTGGCGTCCTCGTATTCTCCTTGGTAGCCCAATAAGGAGTGGGTATCTTCGAAGAAATGTTCGCCGAACGCGGTATAGGCATGAAACTTTGTGGTTTCAGCCACTGCGTCGTAGGTGACACACACCGTGCCATTAAGGTCTCGCCATTCGTACAGGATCCTGTCCACCCCTGAAATCCTGGTTTGTTGGGCGATGCAACTGGCGCTGCCGGGCTGCAATTGCCGGAAATTGCTGTCATTCTCAATGGCATATTCGCCGTTGAGCTGGCCCTCTCTATAGATGAGCTGACGTTGGTCCGGCCCCTCACCGACTGTCATCAGGCTATCATCGGGGGCGTAGCTGTATAGCTTGCTCCCTATCTGCGTCAAGTGCCCCAACCAGTCATAATGGTATTTTCTGCCTTTTTGATCTTGAGAGATGCGGCCGGCGGCGTCATAGGTCAAAGTGGCCGATTTTGTGTAGTCCGCATGCGTGTTCTCGATCTTTTCCAGGCGAACCCCCATTGAGCTGTCGTAGGTATAGGTCGCGATATTGCGCGCGCCAGCGAAGGTGCTGACACACCGGCTGACATTGCCAAGTGCGTCGTAGGTGAACTCTTCTTTGTCTATGAGTTTTCCTTTCGGGTTTTGTGGCCTCCATACCCCTGTTGTCGTGCATGACTTAAGCCTCCCAGCAGCTGTGTAGGTGAAGCTGCGTGAGCCCAGGACGTCGCTGTCTCCTTTCAACTGAACCTGTTTGAACCGGCCGTCACTATAATAAGATGTCATTATTTTAAGGATGATGGAGGTATTGACGGGGTGAAACTCGCGCATGATTTCACGTTGCTGAGCGTCGTATTCATATTTGAGATCAACGTGTTTCGCTGCGTCGGTCTTAACCTCTAGACGTTCATTCTCTGCGAGCCCTTGGTCATTGTATGTGTAGGAGGTGACGAACTCTTTTTTGCTAAAGGTACGCTGTCCACCTGAGTTGTATAGGAACTTCGTTGTCGCGCCGAATACGTCGGTATCACTGAGTAAACGCCCTGCGGGCGAGTAACTGCAGGATACTTCTTTGATTTTGCCAGACTGCGTCTGAGCGTGTTGTTGCGTCACGCGCAGTTGGCTGTCATGGTGGTGTTTCAGAATACGCTCTCCCTCACTGGCGGTGGAGATGTTTTGCCTGGCATGGGCATAGCTGAACGTTTTCTGTTTGCTGCCGTCTTCGTTAGTGATTTTGCTCAGCTTGTTGCCCAGTTCCGGGATGTACTCATGTTTGAGGACGAGGCCGTCCGCTGTTTTTGTCGAAGCAGGGACCGTGCTGGCGCCAATGTAGGTATAGGTTTCGGTCGCGTCGCCCCGGGTCAAGCTAGTGACACGGCCCCACGCATCAAACGTACGTTTACCCAGCGAGCGTCTTTGCAGGCCAAGGAGGGAGAAACTGATGTCTATGGTTTCAGGTTCGTTGCTCGGAGAAAAAGCGGGGTAGGTGTAATGGTAGGTGTAGGCAAGGTTTAAAAGGGGTAGCAAGCCTTTATCGTCTTCAACATGGGCCTCCGTGAGTACGCGTCCGAAAGAATCGCGGGTATAGGTGATGGTGGTGACCCCGAACTCGCCATCGGTTTGCAACTGCTCAAGGAGTCGCTCCTCTGTGTAGGTAGCGGTTTGAGTCTGATAGACCGCGCCATTCTGATCGCGAAACTCAACTTTCTTGATTGTTTCGTCCTCGTTGTAGGTGGTTACCTTTCTATGTTTATCAGTGGGTGTTCCGCTCCACTCTGTGCGTGTCATCGCGATGGGGTCGTAGTGGTTAAAGTCTCGCCGGCCGCTGCTATAGTTTCGCTGCTCGACTTCACCCCAACCATCATAGACCACCTCACTCCACTCACTGAGCTGCGTGCCGTCTGCGTGGTAATCATATTGAGTGCTGCGCTTCTCCCTTCCGTAATTGTCGTAGCTGACCTCCTTGAGCAGGCGTTGAGTGCCTGGTTCGGGGTAGTCGTACTCTCTGAGGAGTCGGTCCTGCCCATCGTATACTTCTAAGCGAACCTGCCCGTTAGCTTCAGTGATCATGACTTGGCCTGGGGCAGGGTAGGTATAGGCCGTGATTTGCTTATACGTTGGGCTCTGCGCACATAAAGTGAGGGTCGCTAACCTTCCGAACGCGTCGTAAGTGTACTCGGCCCGATTACCGTCCGTGTCTACCTGGCGTATAAGTCGCCCGCTAAGTACGCTTTGAGTGCTTGAGGAAACGCGCGTCTGAGTGCCGATGCTCTCGGTGGTTGTGGTGGTTAGCTCGGAATTGTTTGTGCCTCCAAGAGCGTAATTGAAGTCTCGAACGGGTAAGCCGAATTCGCCGTCCTTCTGAGTGATTTTTTTTGGTTTTCCTTTTCGAAAGCTGTTTTCTTGGTAATACTCAATGTGTTGGTAGGTTATGCGTTGCTTGAGAGGGTTATAGGGCGAAAAGATTTGAATTAATTGGCTAAGTTTTTGCTCGCTCATGCCCTTTATTGAATCATAATCGAACTGTTTGACGATCTTAACTCCGGGAGATGAGCTCAATGAGTACTGAGTTTCTTGGCGGGGTAGAGGAGCTTGGCCATTGACAGGAGGGTCGTAATTATATTGAGTTGCTTTTCCCGGTTGTATGTTCTCGATCAGGGCGGCATGTTGATTAAATCGATTTTTAATTTCTACCTTTCGGCTCTTGGTGTTGTGGCGGTACGTAATAGTTCGGTCGTTTTTTATAGCGGTTGAGTCAGCAGAGATTGTGTGGCTTGTGGTGATAATGAAAGGTACGTTGCGGCTGGATCTTGTCACGGTTTCCAATACGATTTCATTGGTGTTGTAGTCGTATTTGTATTCTGTTATCGCTTCGTGAAATTCGGTGGTTATGTAGTAATCAAACCTGTCTGAGCGGTCGTATTCATAACGGTGAACAAATGGTAGGGCGCCATTACTAGGGTAGATGTAATGTTCGTTCACACATGGCAGTTTTGTTAATTTCGGATTGTCCGGAAAACTCAACCCATTGTCGTTATACAACAACACTTCGACGAGGCCGTCCCAATTGGTGAATTTGTTCAGTAACCAACCAGCGGTCTCATGGTCCAGATACTCAAGCTTGGTTTGGATATCGTCGGCGAGCACTACGGATGTGAGGGCGTAGTCCTCAATGTTCAGTTGATAACGCAGTTTTTCAGCGGGGTGGGTCGGCCAGTAGGTCATGGTGACGGGGGTTATCGCTGGTTGGTCGGTGTCATTGGCGAGTGTGTATTCTATTTCGATGAGGGGGTCTCCCTCGCCGTCACCGTCGCGAATACTTTTTAATTTTGTTTGGTAATAGGTTTTACCCTCTATGATATGAGGTGTGGCTATCCAGTTAAAATGCAGCTTGTTGTAACCATCGTCGGTCAGCCACTCTGGAAAATAAAATAATGTGTCTTCCAATTTTGATAGGAGCTCTACTCTACCTCCGCGCCGGACCTTTAGTTTTCCATCATTATCCCATTCAGCGTCGATCGTAGGGGTGTTCAAGTTTTTGCCCTTTTTCAGGGACAGTGTTTCTCCACTATGGAGCGTCAGCCTTTCATATTCCTCACTGTAGAGGGTCGGGCTGAATTCCCAGCCGTCGCCCAGGGCGGCTTGGTTGTTGGTCAGAGGGCTATAGAATAGGTTCATTTCGAATACGGGGCCATTGCCTGAGTTACCGATAATTGCAGGCATCTTTATATAAGCTTCAAACAACCCGGTACGGGTGTTCACCATATTGGATTTTTGTGTGGTTGCATTAAAGATTGGCTCGCTTTCGTAGTCGGCCGGGTCTTTGCCCATTGGGTTGTGCGCCATGGTTAATCTCCTTATAACGTGATAGTCCTGACCGTTCAGAACGGGGTATGGAGATATGAGCGTATGGAGAAATCAACCGGTTAGAACCTGTGAGTTCTGACAGTTGTTTATAATGATTGGCTATGGCTTGGGTTGTTTGTAAGTATATGTAGGGAGGTGACTAGGCATAAAAAAACCGAAATCCAAAAAGGACTTCGGTTTTTTGAACGGATCACGGATTATTTGATAATCACTCAAATGACCAGCAGTGCGGCAAGCGTTGCTTAGGCAGTGAAGGCCTTACCTTCGAACTGCTCAGCCACGAACTTCCAGTTGACCAGGTTCCAGAACGCTTCCACATATTTTGGACGCACGTTGCGGTAGTCGATGTAGTAGGCGTGTTCCCAGACGTCGCAGGTCAGCAGCGGGGTGTCGCCGTTGGTCAGCGGGTTGCCGGCGCCGATGGTGCTGGCCAGGGCCAGGGAACCGTCAGCCTTTTTCACCAACCAGCCCCAACCGGAACCGAAGGTGCCGACCGAAGTCTTGGTGAACTCTTCTTTGAACTTGTCGAACGAACCGAACGCAGCGTTGATGGCTTCAGCCAGCGCGCCGGTGGGTTGGCCGCCGGCGTTTGGCGCCAGGCAGTTCCAGTAGAAGGTGTGGTTCCAGACTTGAGCGGCGTTGTTGAAGATGCCGCCCGAGGAAGACTTGACGATCTCTTCCAGGGTCTTGCCTTCGAACTCGGTGCCAGGCACCAGGTTGTTCAGGTTCACGACATAGGTGTTGTGGTGCTTGTCGTGGTGGTATTCCAAGGTTTCCTTGGAGATGTGCGGCTGCAGGGCATCGTGTGCGTAGGGCAGCGGCGGCAATTCGAAAGCCATGATGATTCTCCTAATCAGGTCAGTTGCGGTGAGCGCAAGGCCGATCACGGGCGGCCAAACATGCGCCGGGGAGTTTGTACTCTTTGCGGCGCAGGGGTCCGATCATAGCACCGGGGGTGCGGCATAACCACGCAACAACTGTGTGGGATAGAGGTTCCAGCGCGTTTTGGAATATTGCTCAGGCGCTGATCAGTTGATAGGCCACCGAGAACATCATCGCGGCCACCAGCAGGTCCAGCAGGCGCCAGGTGGCCGGGCGTGCCAGCCAGGGTGCCAGCCATGCCGCGCCCAACGCCAGGGTGGCGAACCACAGAAACGAAGCACTGGCCGCACCGGCTACGTAGGCACCCGGTTCGGTTTGTTGCGCGCCCAGGGAGCCGATCAACAGGACCGTGTCCAGGTAGACATGGGGGTTGAGCAAGGTCACCGCCAGGGCGCTCAGCAATACGGCGCGCAATGAGCGCGTCTTGAGGCTGTCGCTTTGGTCCAGGCTCTGTTTCGAGCAGGCCCTGCGCAACGCGCATGCGCCGTACCACAGCAGGAACGCAGCGCCGCCCCAGCGTGCCACCGCCAGCAGTATCGGGCTCTGCGCCAGCACGGTGGCCAGCCCGAATACCCCAGCGGCCACTAGCAGTGCGTCGCAGATCACACACAGCGCCGCCACGGGTAAGTGATGTTCACGGCGCAGGCTTTGCGCGAGTACGAATGCATTTTGGCTGCCGATTGCCATGATCAACCCGAGGGCCACCAGCAAACCGTTCATATAGCTTTGCCACATAGAGGAAGATCCTTGTTGATGCTCAAACGATGCTGGCTATGGTGACGCTTGAGGTTGTATAAGAAAAACCAATATTGCTGATCGCTCATTAGAGAAACTGATGTTCGACTATAAATTGCTTTCCGCCCTGGCGGCGGTGGTGGAACAAGCCGGCTTTGAGCGCGGTGCCCAGGTGTTGGGGCTGTCGCAGTCCGCCATCTCCCAACGCATCAAGCTATTGGAGGCGCGCGTCGGCCAGCCGGTGTTGATACGCGCCTCGCCGCCGACGCCCACCGATATCGGCCGGCGCCTGCTCAACCACGTGCAGCAGGTGCGTTTGCTGGAGCGTGACCTGCAAAGCCAGGTGCCGGCCCTGGACGAGGAGGGCATGCCCGAGCGCCTGCGCATTGCCCTGAATGCCGACAGCCTCGCCACTTGGTGGGCCGAGGCAGTCAGCGACTTCTGCGCCGAACAGCATTTGCTGTTGGACCTAGTGGTCGAAGACCAGACCGTGGGCCTCAAACGCATGCGCGCCGGTGAAGTGGCGGCCTGCATTTGTGCGAGCGAACGCCCCGTGGCCGGTGCCCGCAGCCTGTTGCTGGGCGCCATGCGTTATCGGGCGCTGGCCAGCCCGGCCTTTCTGGCGCGGCATTTTCCTGGAGGTGTGCGGGCCGACCAATTGGCGCGCACGCCTGCGCTGGTGTTCGGCCCGGATGATTTCCTGCAGCACCGCTACCTGGCGTCCCTGGGCGTGGACGGTGGTTTCGAACACCATCTATGCCCGTCATCCGAAGGCTTTATCCGCCTGACAGAAGCTGGCCTGGGCTGGGGCCTGGTGCCTGAATTACAGGTGCGTGATCAGTTGGAAACCGGCGTATTGGTTGAGTTATTGCCAGATAAGCCCATCGATGTGCCGCTGTACTGGCATCATTGGCGCAGTGGCGGGCAACTGTTGGGCTTGTTGACCGACCATCTGGCCGATGTGTGTGGCCATTGGTTGGTGCCGTTGGAGTGATGGCGCGCGTCAAGGCAACAGCGATGAAAAACGAAAGAACACGGAGTACGACATGAAAATTCTGGTCACCGGCGCAAGCGGCTTCATCGGCGGGCGCTTTGCGCGCTTCGCCCTTGAGCAGGGCCTGGACGTGCGGGTCAACGGGCGGCGCGCCGAGGGTGTGGAGCACCTGGTACGGCGCGGTGCCGAGTTTATCCAGGGTGACTTGAATGACGCCGACCTAGTGCGCGACCTGTGCCGCGATGTCGAAGCCGTGGTGCATTGCGCCGGCGCCGTCGGGCTGTGGGGCAAGTACCAGGACTTCCACCAGAACAATGTGCTGGTCACCGAAAACGTCGTCGAGGCCTGCCTGAAACAGCGCGTCGGGCGCCTGGTGCACCTGTCGTCGCCGTCGATCTACTTTGACGGTCGCGACCATCTGGGGCTCACCGAAGAACAAGTGCCCAAGCGTTTCAAGCATCCCTATGCCGCCACTAAATACCTGGCTGAGCAGAAGGTCTTTGGCGCCCAAGAGTTCGGCCTGCAAGTGATAGCCCTGCGCCCACGGTTTGTTACCGGGGCCGGCGATATGAGCATCTTCCCGCGCCTGCTGAAAATGCAGCGCAAGAACCGCCTGGCGATCGTCGGCGACGGCTTGAACAAAGTCGACTTCACCAGTGTGCACAACCTTAACGAGGCGCTGCTCAGCAGTTTGCTCGCCACCGGCTCGGCGCTGGGCAAAGCCTACAACATCAGCAACGGCGCACCGGTGCCGATCTGGGATGTGGTGAACTACGTGATGCGGCAAATGGAGCTGCCCCAGGTGACCCGTTACCGCTCCTACGGTGTGGCCTACAGCGTGGCGGCCTTGAATGAAGCCTTCTGCGCGATGTGGCCGGGGCGGCCGGAACCGGCATTGTCGCGCCTGGGCATGCAGGTGATGAACAAAGATTTCACCCTCGACATCAGCCGCGCCAGGCATTATCTCGACTACGAGCCCAAGGTCAGCCTGTGGGCCGCGCTCGACGAGTTCTGCAGCTGGTGGAAAGCCCAGGACCCGGGCCGCCAATAAGCTCATAACCAGCAACACTTCGGGAACCCAATTCCAGGTTCCGAGTCGATCCATGCGCCGGGAGTGCGGTTTATACTCCTGCCGCTCGGCTTTGCAGCCAGCCATCTCATTGATTCAGGGTAGATTCATGCGTAACGATGCTAAAGACGACTTCGACAACGTTCCCAGCCTGCGGGCCGATATTGGGGATGACGATGATTTCGTGCCGACCGCCGCGACGTCGGTGCGTTCGCGAACGACGCCCGTGGTCAAGGTCAAGAGCGCCAGCACCGGCCCGTTGTGGGCACTGGTCGGCGCGCTGTTGATCGCCTTCGCGGGCCTGGCCTGGTGGAGCTTCCAGCAGATCTCCCTGATGGGCCAGCAGTTGGTCGCCACCCAGGAGAGTTTTGCCCGCATCAGCGAAGAAGCGGCCGGGCGCCTGCAGGCGATTTCCGGCAAGGTCGTGGCCAGCGAAGCCAATGTGAACAACGGCAGCGAAGCCTTGAAACTTCAGATCAAGCAGCTGGAAGCCCAGTTGCAGGAGCAGGGCAAGCAACAGTTGGGCGTCGCGGGGCAGGCCACCGAACTGGACAGCCGCCTGGCGCAGATGAGTGCCAGCACCACCGAACTGACAGCGGCCAACACCAAGCTGCAAGGCCAGGTGCAGGCCCTCACTGACGCGGTCGCCAGCCTTACGGCAGCGCAGGCCGAGGTCAAGGGCCTGGCCACCGATGTGGCGGCCTTGAAGAAACAAGGCAACCCAAGCGCGGCCATCGCCCGTCTCGAGCAGGACCTGCTGGTACTCAAGAGCGCCCAGGAAAACCAGCCGGCCAACGTCGACGCACCGACCAACAAGGAATTCGACGTGTTCCGCATCCAGACCACGCGCAATATCACCACCTTGCAGAGCCAGGTGCAGAACTTGAATCAGCGCCTCAATGCGCCGGCTGCGGCCACACCGCTGGGCCAATGACCGCAAATCGTCCTCTGTAGGAGCGAGCTTGCTCGCGAAAAACGTTAACGATCACGCGGGTTTCCTGGATAAGCGTGGCGCTTGTTGGCTTTTCGCGAGCAAGCTCGCTCCTACATTAGGATTAGGGTGTTGATTGTCACCACTTGGTGACATTTGCCATCCCTTTCGTTACTTGCCCATCCCACGCCCTTGTTTAGACTCCGGTCATCCCAAAAAAACAATAAGGGCCACCCATGACCACCCATCCACTGCCTGCCAGCAGTTGGCTGAATGCACCTGCCCATCACGCTTGGCTCGCCGCCGAAGGCCAGCGGCTGCTGGCGTTCGCCAAGGCATCGCGCCTGCCGGACGGTTTCGGCAACCTTGACGATAAAGGCCAGTTGCCGGCCAATGCCCGCGCCGAAACCATGAACACCGCGCGCATGACCCACAGCTTTGCCATGGCCCATGCCATGGGGTTGCCGGGTTATGCCGAGTTGGTGGCGCACGGTGTGGCGGCGCTCAGCGGCCCGCTGCGCGACAGCGAGCACGGTGGCTGGTTCGCCGCGCCCCACGCGGCTGATGGCAACACCGGCAAGGCCGCCTACCTGCACGCCTTCGTGGCCCTCGCGGCCAGCTCTGCCGTGGTGGCCGGCGCGCCGGGTGCACAAACATTAATGAACGACGCCATCCATATCATCGAACAGTTCTTCTGGAGCGAAGAGGAGGGCGTCATGCTCGAATCCTTCGCCCAAGACTGGGGCGGCGTCGAAGCCTATCGTGGCGCCAACAGCAACATGCACGCCACCGAAGCCTTCCTGGCGTTGGCCGATGTCAGCGGTGATACACGCTGGCTGGACCGCGCGCTGTGCATTGTCGAGCGAGTGATCCACACCCACGCCGCCGGCAACCAGTTCATGGTGATCGAGCATTTCGACGCGCAGTGGAAGCCCTTGCTCGGTTACAACCAAGACAACCCCGCCGATGGCTTTCGCCCTTACGGCATCACACCCGGCCATGGTTTTGAATGGGCGCGGTTGCTGCTGCACCTGGAAGCTGCACGCCTCAAGGCCAAGCTGGCCACGCCGGACTGGCTGGTGAGCGACGCCAAAGGCCTGTTCGCCAGTGCCTGCGAGTACGCCTGGGCGGTGGATGGTGCGCCGGGCCTTGTCTACACTTTGGATTGGAACCAGCGCCCGGTGGTACGCGAGCGCCTGCACTGGACCCATGCTGAAGCCAGCGCCGCCGCTCAGGCGCTGCTCAAACGTAGCGGCGAGCTGCATTACGAAACCTGGTACCGGCGCTTCTGGGAATTTTGCGAAACCCACTTCATCGACCGGCTCCAGGGCAGTTGGCATCACGAACTCAGCCCGCACAACCAACCCAGCAGTAAAATCTGGGGCGGCAAACCTGACCTGTACCATGCCTGGCAAGCGGTCGTGCTGCCTGCATTGCCCTTGGCACCCAGCCTGGCCAGTGCATTGGGCAGCGGATGCTATGTCACCAAGTGGTGACATTTGTGCGTCCCTTTGTTACCTGCGCCCTGAAAATCCATGTTTAAACTCCGTGCAGCGCAAGCTCTAGACTTGCATGCATAACAACAAGAAAAGGTACTCAGATGAACGCGATTAATCGCCTCGCCGTCGCTATTTCCATTGCCTCGTTGTTCCCCCTCAGTGCATTTGCCGCCGACTCCAAAGGTACGGTGGAAGTGGTGCATTGGTGGACCTCCGGCGGTGAAAAAGCGGCTGTGGATGTCCTGAAGGCCCAAGTTGAGAAAGACGGCTTCACCTGGAAAGACGGTGCTGTAGCAGGCGGCGGTGGCGCCACTGCCATGACCGTGCTCAAAAGCCGCGCGGTCGCCGGCAACCCGCCAGGCGTTGCCCAGATCAAAGGCCCTGACATCCAGGAGTGGGCGTCGACTGGCCTGCTCGACACCGACGTGCTCAAAGACGTCGCCAAAGAAGAAAAATGGGATTCGCTGCTCGACAAGAAAGTCTCCGACACCGTGAAATACGACGGTGACTACGTCGCCGTGCCGGTGAATATCCACCGTGTGAACTGGCTGTGGATCAACCCGGAAGTCTTCAAGAAAGCCGGCATCACCAAGAACCCAACCACCCTCGAAGAATTCTACGCAGCGGGCGACAAGCTCAAGGCTGCAGGCTTCATTGCGCTCGCCCACGGCGGTCAGCCTTGGCAGGACAGCACCGTGTTCGAAGCGGTGGTGCTCTCCGTGATGGGCGCCGATGGCTACAAGAAAGCCCTGGTCGACCTGGATAACGGCGCATTGACTGGCCCGGAAATGGTCAAGGCCCTCACCGAGCTGAAGAAAGTCGCGACCTACATGGACGTCGACGGCAAGGGCCAGGACTGGAACCTGGAAGCGGGCAAGGTCATCAATGGCAAGGCCGGCATGCAGATCATGGGTGACTGGGCCAAGTCCGAATGGACCGCCGCCAAGAAAGTCGCCGGCAAGGATTATGAGTGCGTAGCGTTCCCGGGCACTGATAAAGCCTTCACCTACAACATCGACTCCCTGGCGGTGTTCAAGCAGAAAGACAAAGGCACTGCCGCGGGCCAGCAGGACATCGCCAAAGTGGTGCTGGGTGAAAACTTCCAGAAGGTGTTCAGCATCAACAAGGGCTCGATCCCTGTGCGTAACGACATGCTGACCAAGATGGAATCCTACGGTTTTGACTCCTGCGCCCAGACCGCCGCCAAGGACTTTTTGGCCGACGCCAAGACCGGTGGCCTGCAGCCAAGCATGGCCCACAACATGGCCACGACCCTGGCGGTACAGGGTGCGTTCTTTGATGTCGTGACCAACTTCATCAACGACCCGAAAGCCGACCCGGCCGACACGGCCAAGAAGCTTGGCGCGGCGATCAAGTCGGCCAAGTAACAGCTGTGGAGCGGGCTTGTGTGGGAGCGGGCTTGCTCGCGAAAGCGGTGTATCAGACAGCATGTTTGGTGACTGACCTGCTGCATTCGCGAGCAAGCCCGCTCCCACACGAGCCGCGTACCAGACGGTTCTGCTGCTAGTCCTTTTTCCCTGTACTGGATTTTCCCATGAGTTCTGTTGCTGTGTTCAGCAAGGCCTCGCCATTCGATGTGCTGCAGCGCTGGCTCCCTAAACTGGTGCTGGCGCCGAGCATGTTCATCGTGCTGGTGGGCTTTTATGGCTACATCCTGTGGACGTTCGTGCTGTCGTTCACCACCTCGACGTTCCTGCCCAGCTACAAATGGGCGGGCCTGGCGCAGTATCAGCGGCTGTTCGATAACGACCGCTGGTGGGTGGCGAGCAAGAACCTGGCCGTGTTCGGCGGCATGTTCATCGGCATCACCCTGGTGATCGGTGTGCTGCTGGCGATTTTCCTCGACCAGAAAATCCGCCGCGAAGGCTTTATCCGCACCATTTACCTGTACCCGATGGCGCTCTCCATGATCGTCACCGGTACCGCCTGGAAATGGCTGCTCAACCCGGGCATGGGCCTGGACAAACTCCTGCGGGACTGGGGCTGGGAAGGCTTTCGTCTCGACTGGCTGATCGACCCGGACCGCGTGGTCTACTGCCTGGTGATCGCTGCTGTGTGGCAAGCCTCGGGCTTTATCATGGCGATGTTCCTCGCCGGCCTGCGTGGCGTTGATCAGTCGATCATTCGTGCTGCGCAGATCGACGGCGCGAGCTTGCCGCGCATCTACTGGAGCGTGGTGCTGCCCAGCCTGCGTCCGGTGTTCTTCAGTGCGGTGATGATCCTGGCGCACATTGCGATCAAGAGCTTCGACCTGGTGGCGGCAATGACCGCAGGCGGCCCGGGCTACTCGTCCGACCTGCCGGCGATGTTCATGTACTCGTTTACCTTCAGTCGTGGCCAGATGGGCATGGGCTCGGCCAGTGCAATCCTGATGCTCGGTGCGATCCTCGCGATCATCGTGCCGTACCTGTATTCCGAGCTGAGGACCAAGCGCAATGACTAGTCTCGCCACCAAACCTGCCATCAGCCTGAGCCGCATCGCGATCTACGCGGTGCTGATCCTGGCGGTGCTGCTGTACCTGGTGCCGCTGGTGGTGATGCTGCTCACCAGCTTCAAAACCCCGGAAGACATCAGCACCGGTAACCTGCTGAGCTGGCCCACCGTGGTCAGCGGCATCGGCTGGGTCAAGGCCTGGGCCACCGTGGATGGCTACTTCTGGAACTCGATCAAGATCACCGTTCCTGCTGTGCTGATCTCTACCGCCATTGGCGCCTTGAACGGCTACGTGCTGTCGTTCTGGCGCTTTCGCGGTTCGCAGTTGTTCTTCGGCCTGCTGCTGTTCGGCTGCTTCCTGCCGTTCCAGACCGTGCTGCTGCCCGCGTCGTTCACCCTCGGCAAGATGGGCCTGGCCAGCACCACCACCGGCCTGGTGTTTATCCACGTGGTCTACGGCCTGGCGTTCACCACGCTTTTCTTCCGTAACTACTACGTGAGCATCCCGGATGCGCTGATCAAGGCCGCACGCCTGGACGGAGCGGGGTTCTTCACCATCTTCCGCCGGATCATCCTGCCGATGTCGACGCCGATCATCATGGTCTGCCTGATCTGGCAGTTCACCCAGATCTGGAACGACTTCCTGTTCGGTGTGGTGTTCTCCAGCGGCGACTCCCAGCCCATCACGGTAGCGCTGAACAACCTGGTCAACACCAGCACCGGGGCCAAGGAATATAACGTGGATATGGCGGCGGCGATGATCGCCGGGCTGCCGACCCTGCTGGTCTATGTGATCGCAGGCAAGTATTTCGTGCGCGGCCTCACGGCCGGCGCGGTCAAGGGGTAATCATGGCTACGCTTGAACTTCGCAATGTAAACAAGACCTATGGCGCCGGCCTGCCCGACACCTTGAAGAACATCGAACTGTCGATCAAGGAAGGCGAGTTCCTGATCCTGGTCGGCCCGTCGGGCTGCGGTAAATCCACGCTGATGAACTGCATCGCCGGCCTTGAGACCATCACTGGCGGCGCGATCATGATCGGTGATCAAGACGTGAGCGGCATGAGCCCCAAGGACCGTGACATCGCCATGGTGTTCCAGTCCTACGCGTTGTACCCGACCATGAGCGTGCGCGAGAACATCGAGTTCGGCCTCAAGATCCGCAAGATGCCGCAAGCCGACATCGACGCCGAAGTGGCTCGCGTGGCCAAGCTGCTGCAAATCGAGCACTTGCTCAACCGCAAGCCGGGCCAGTTGTCCGGTGGCCAGCAACAGCGTGTGGCCATGGGCCGTGCCTTGGCGCGTCGGCCGAAGATCTACCTGTTCGACGAACCACTGTCTAACCTTGACGCCAAGCTGCGCGTCGAGATGCGTACCGAAATGAAGCTGATGCACCAGCGTCTGAAAACCACCACCGTCTACGTGACCCACGACCAGATCGAAGCGATGACCCTGGGCGACAAAGTGGCGGTGATGAAGGACGGGATCATCCAGCAATTCGGCACGCCGAAGGAAATTTACAACGACCCTGCCAACCTGTTTGTGGCAAGCTTTATCGGTTCACCACCGATGAACTTCGTTCCCATGCGCCTAAAACGCCAGAACGGTGATCTGGTGGCGGTGCTCGACAGCGGCCAGGCCCGTTGCGAGTTGGCGCTGGGCATGAATGACGCCGGGCTGGAAGACCGCGATGTGATCCTGGGCCTGCGCCCGGAGCAGATCGTGCTGGCAGCGGGCGAGGGTAATGGCTCGTCGAGCATTCGTGCCGAAGTGCAGGTGACTGAGCCGACCGGCCCGGACACCCTGGTGTTTGTGCAGCTCAACGACACCAAGGTCTGCTGCCGTTTGGCGCCGGACGTGGCACCGCAAGTGGGCGAGACCCTGACCTTGCAGTTCGACCCGGCCAAGGTATTGCTGTTTGACGCCAAGACCGGCGAGCGATTGGGCACGGCGGCTTCATTGCCGGCACAGGGGCATGCCGACAATGTGACCCAGTTCAAGGGCCGCTAAAGCATCGTGTAGGAGCGAGCTTGCTCGCGAAGGTCGTTAACGATAACGCGGGCATCCTGGATGAGCGCAGTGACCTTGAGTTTTTCGCAAGCAAGCTCGCTCCTACAGTAATGTGGTTAATGGTTAACTCGTTGTTTTAGCTAAAAAAATGTAACCCGCGTTAGATAAAAACAGTTTAATAACAATAAAGACGAGGATGTAGGGATGAAAAAGCAACACAACAACACCCGGCTGATCTGCCAACTGTCAGCGGCAGCAGCCCTTGTATTGTCCGCCAATGCGATGGCGGCCGATGCATTCAGCGCCGATTCCAAGTGGATGACCGGCGATTGGGGCGGCGAGCGTACCAAGCTGATCGAGCAAGGTATCGACATCAAGGCCGACTACGTTGGGGAGATGGGCTACAACGCTCACGGTGGCTACAACGACGACAAGACCGGTCGCTACTCTGACCAGTTTGGTCTTGGCGTGGCACTGGACCTGCAAAAACTGTGGGGCTGGGATAACACCCAGGCCAAGATCCAGTTGACCAATCGTAATGGCCAGAACATTTCCAATGACCGCATTGGCGACCCGCGTGCCGGCACCTTGAGTTCCTCGCAAGAAGTGTATGGCCGTGGCCACATGGTGCGCCTGACCCAGTTCTGGATTCAGCACCAGATGTTCGACAACAAGTTGGACGTGAAGCTCGGTTACTTCGGTGAAGGCGAAGACTTCAACACCTTCCCTTGCGACTTCCAGAACCTGTCGTTCTGCGGTTCCCAGGTCGGTAACTACGTCAATACCTGGTACAACTGGCCGGTCGCCCAGGCCGCTATCCGCGTGAAGTACAACATCACGCCTGAGCTGTATGCGCAAATCGGTGCCTACAACCAGAACCCTTCGCAGCTGGAGCACGGCAACGGCTTCAAACTCAGCGGCAGTGGTACCAAGGGCACCGTGATCCCGGTGGAATTGGTCTGGTCGCCGAAGGTTAATAACCTGCCGGGCGAATACCGTGTGGGTTTCTATAAAAGTGCGGCCGATGCTCCGGATGTACGTGAAGACGTCAACGGTAACGATGCGGTCCTCAGCGGCGCCGACTTCCGTACCCGCAGCAGCAAGAAAGGTTACTGGTTCGTTGCGCAACAGCAACTCACCACCCATAACGGCGACGCTTCCCGTGGTCTGAACATCGCAGCCAACGCGACCTTCCATGACAAGGAAACCAACCTGGTCGACAACTACCAGTCGTTGATGCTGGTGTACAAAGGCCCATTCGATGCGCGTCCAAAAGATGACGTCGGCATTGGCGTCGCTCGCCTGCATGTCAACAATGATGTGAAGAAGAACTCTGAGCTGCTCAACGACGCCAGGGGCGTGAGCGACTACGACAATCCGCTGTACACGCCGATTCGTGAGACTGAGTACAACGTCGAACTCAACTACGGTTTCCACGTCACCAACTGGCTGACTGTGCGTCCGAACCTGCAGTACGTTGTCCAGCCTGGCGGCGTGGATAAAGTCGACAACGCGCTGGTAGCGGGCCTGAAAATTCAGTCTACGTTCTAACGCTGTTGCGATAAGCTCCTCTCTCTGTGCGCATTTGCGGGTAGCCATGGCTATCCGCTTTTTTTTGCGTGGCACTGTGATATTCGGGACCTGGGCACATGCACGAGCAACCGCTGCAACGCTTTTTCAAATCCCTGCGCGAGCGGCCTGTGTTCGCCTGGGAGCGCTTTCAGATGCGCGACGTGTTGGTGATCGATCATCCGCTGTGCCAGGCGGTGTTCAGTCGCCAGGGCGCACAACTGTTGCACTTTCAGCCCACCGGCCAGAAGCCCTGGCTGTGGTGCGCAGCCAAGTGGCCGCAGGTCGGCGCCATTCGTGGCGGCGTGCCGGTGTGCTGGCCGTGGTATGGCCGCCACCCCAGCGAAAATGCCTGGCCTTCCCACGGTTGGGCCCGCTTGATCGACTGGAAACTGCTCGACAGCAGCACCGATGACGACGGCGTGCGCTTGCACTGGCAATTGCAACTGTGCGACTGGCAGGTGGACTTGCACGCGCACCTGGGCGACACCCTGGAACTGCGCCTGAGCACCGAGCATCACGACGAGCTGCCGTGCCAGTTGAGCCATGCATTGCACGCTTACTGGCGTATTGGTCACGTTGATGAGGTAGCGCTGTCTGGGCTCGAAGGGGCGCAAGGTTATGACCAGCTCAATCGCCAGGTTTGCCAGCAGGAAGGCGAATTGCGGGTCGATGGTGGATGCCAGCGGGTGTTCCAGCATGAGGGTGAACTGCAGCTCAAGGACCACGCCTGGCAGCGTGAACTGTGCATCGACACGGGCGACACTGCCGACACCGTGGTGTGGCACCCGGGGAGCCGGCCGTTATTGGGCGTTAGCTTTAACGAAGCGTCGGGGTTTGTGTGTGTGGAGGCGGCGATGGCGGCGGCGAGTCTGGCGCCGGGGGAGAGGGCGCATTTGAGTTTGCAGGCGCGGGCTGGAGCTTAGCGGTGTGGCTGATGGCGCTATCGCAGGCAAGCCAGCTCCCACAGGGGAATGCATTCCAAATGTGGGAGCTGGCTTGCCTGCGATAAGGCCGGTACTGCTGGCAGGGCTGCCTGCTAGTTGAACTCATCCCCCACCGGATACCGGCTGTCATTCAAGCTCTCTTTGATCTTGCGCAAATGCGGCTGGAAATCCACCCCACGACGCAAGGTCATGCCGGTCGCCAGCACATCCAGCACGGTCAACTGAATGATCCGAGATGTCATCGGCATGTAGATATCGGTGTCTTCCGGCAACGGGATGTTCAGGCTCACCGTACTGGCCTTGGCCAGTGGCGAGTTCTCGGCGGTCACGCCCAGCACCGACGCACCGTTTTCCCGAGCGATACGCGCCACTTCCACCAGCTCGCGGGTACGGCCAGTGTAGGAAATGATCACGAACAACTCGCCGGTGTGCGCCACCGAGGCGATCATGCGTTGCATCAGCACGTCGGCGTGGGCGGTCACTGCCAGGTTGAAGCGGAAGAACTTGTGCAGCGCGTCCATGGCCACGGGAGCCGAAGCGCCCAGGCCAAAGAAGTGGATTTGCCGCGCCTGGATCAACAAGTCCACGGCCTTGCTGATCAGCGCCGGGTCCAGGGCCTGGCAGGCACTGTCCAGGGAGGCGATGGCGCTGCCAAAGATCTTCTGGGTGTAGGCCTCGGGGTTATCATCGGCCTCTACGGCGCGGCTGACATACGCGGCGCCACTGGCCAGGCTTTGCGCCAACTGCAATTTAAGTTCAGGGTAACCGCTGACACCGAACGAACGGCAGAAACGGTTGACCGTCGGTTCACTGACCGAGGCGGCCTGGGCGAGGGCGGCGATCGAGAAGCGTGTGGCCTGCTGCGGGTTGAGCAGGATCACTTCAGCGACTTTGCGCTCGGCCTTGTTCAATTCTTCGAGGCGGTTCCGGATCTGTTCCAGAAGATTTCGCACGCGGTCCATTCAGTCTTTCCTTCGGGCGACGATGCAAATAAAAAGGCGGTAACCAATCGATGAGTGGCTTTTCGCGGTGGCCTATCCTACTGAGGGTAGCTGAACACCACCACTCGCAATGCGTATTTCCGGAAAATGTTGTGGTTATTACTACATTTTTCCTTGAGTGATGCCTTGAAAAAAGGTATTTGTAGCTTAACTTGATAAAAGAACAAACATCATGCCTTCGATAACCGTGGAACCCTGCACCTTTGCCCTGTTTGGCGCCTTGGGTGATCTGGCGCTGCGCAAGTTATTTCCTGCCCTTTATCAACTCGATGGCGCCGGGTTGCTGCACGACGACACGCGCATCCTGGCCCTGGCCCGTGAAGCCGGCTCCGAGCAGCAACACCTGGCCCACATCGAAAAAGAATTGCGTAAATACGTCGGCAAAGAGCTCGACGAAGCCGTAGCCCAGCGTTTCCTCGCACGCCTGGCTTATGTGCATGTCGACTTCATGAAAGCCGACGACTACGTCGCCCTGGCCGAAAAAGCCGGCAGCGATCAACGCCTGATTGCCTACTTCGCCACCCCGGCGGCGGTGTACGGCGCGATCTGCGAAAACCTGTCAAAGGTCGGCCTGGCGGAAAATACGCGCGTGGTGCTGGAAAAACCCATCGGTTCGGACTTGGAGTCGTCGCGCAAGGTCAATGACGCCGTGGCGCAGTTTTTCCCGGAAAACCGCACCTACCGCATCGACCACTACCTGGGCAAAGAGACGGTGCAGAACCTGATCGCCCTGCGCTTCGCCAACAGCCTGTTTGAAACCCAGTGGAACCAGAACTACATCTCCCACGTGGAAATCACCGTGGCCGAGCAGGTTGGCATCGAAGGCCGTTGGGGCTATTTCGACAAGGCCGGCCAGCTGCGCGACATGATCCAGAACCACCTGTTGCAACTGCTTTGCCTGATTGCCATGGACCCGCCGGCCGACCTGTCCGCCGACAGCATCCGTGACGAGAAGGTCAAGGTGCTCAAGGCCCTGGCGCCAATCAGCCCCGAGGGCCTCACCACTCAAGTGGTGCGCGGTCAGTACATCGCCGGCTACAGCGCTGGTAAAGCCGTGCCGGGTTACCTGGAAGAAGACAATTCCAACACCCAGAGCGACACCGAGACGTTCGTTGCCCTGCGTGCCGATATCCGTAACTGGCGCTGGGCCGGCGTGCCGTTCTACCTGCGTACTGGCAAGCGCATGCCGCAAAAGCTGTCGCAGATTGTCATCCACTTCAAGGAACCGTCCCACTATATCTTCGCCCCCGAGCAGCGCCTGCAGATCAGCAACAAGCTGATCATCCGCCTGCAGCCGGACGAAGGCATTTCCTTGCGCGTGATGACCAAGGAGCAGGGCCTGGACAAAGGCATGCAACTGCGCAGCGGGCCACTGCAACTGAATTTTTCCGACACCTACCGCAGCGCACGCATCCCTGATGCCTACGAGCGGTTGTTGCTGGAAGTGATGCGCGGCAATCAGAACCTGTTTGTTCGCAAAGATGAAATCGAAGCCGCGTGGAAGTGGTGTGACCAGTTGATCGCCGGGTGGAAAAAATCCGGTGATGCGCCCAAGCCGTATGCGGCGGGGTCCTGGGGGCCGATGAGCTCCATTGCACTGATCACGCGGGATGGGAGGTCGTGGTATGGCGATATCTGAATTGAAACTGCCTCAGGGCGTCACTGCCCATGAGTACCGTACGCCTGCGCTGCTGGCCGATGGCCTGGCCAATGACGTGGCCGAGCAACTGCGCGGGGCCATCAGTGCCCGTGGCGAGGCGACGTTGGTGGTGTCCGGTGGCCGCAGCCCCGTGGCGTTTTTCCAGAACCTGGCCAAGCAGGGCCTGGACTGGTCCAAGGTCACCATCACCCTGGCCGATGAACGCTGGGTGCCGGTCGAACACGCCGACAGCAATGCTGGCCTGTTGAAGCAACACTTGCTACAAGGTCCGGCGGCCAAGGCGAAGTTCTTGAGCCTGTACAGCCCTGCCGCCAACCTAGAAGACGCTGCCGAGCAGGCCGATCGCCTGCTGGGCGAGTTGCCAGCCATTGATGTGCTGGTGCTGGGCATGGGCGATGACGGTCACACCGCATCGCTGTTCCCCAACAGCCCCAACCTGAGTGAAGCGCTGAAGGCCGACGGTACCCGCCGTTGCTGGCCGATGCTGGCGCCCACTGTGCCGCACCAGCGCCTGACCATGAGTCGTGCGTTGCTGGCCACGGCCGACTACACCGTGCTGTCGATTTCCGGCAGTTCGAAATTGACGACCTTGAGCGCCGCCCTGGCCAGCGACGATGTTGCTGCCATGCCGATTCGCGCGTTTTTGCAACCTACTCTAGAGATTTACTGGTGCCCATGAGCCAAGGATCAGCCGCTATGAAAAGCCCTCAACCGACCGTGTCCATGGCGGATAAAGTTGCCTTGATCGACAGCCTCTGCGCCAAGGCGCGGATCCTGCCGGTGATCACCATCGCCCGCGAGCAGGACATCCTGCCGTTGGCCGACGCCCTGGCAGCCGGCGGTTTGACCGCGCTGGAAGTGACCCTGCGTTCCGAGTTCGGCCTTAAAGCCATTCAGGTCTTGCGCGAGCAGCGCCCTGAGCTGTGCACCGGTGCCGGTACCGTGCTTGATCGTCACATGCTCGAAGCGGCAGAAGTGGCAGGCTCGCAATTTATCGTCACCCCCGGCATCACCCGTGACTTGCTGGAAGCCTCGGTGCACAGCCCGATCCCGCTGCTGCCGGGCATCAGCAACGCCTCCGGCATCATGGAAGGCTACGGCCTGGGTTATCGCCGCTTCAAACTGTTCCCGGCTGAAGTCAGCGGTGGCGTTGCGGCCATCAAGGCCCTTGGCGGCCCGTTCGGCGAAGTCAAATTCTGCCCGACTGGCGGCGTTGGCCCGGCCAATATCAAGAGCTACATGGCGTTGAAGAACGTGATGTGCGTGGGCGGCAGCTGGATGCTGGATCCGGAGTGGGTCAAGAACGGCGACTGGGCGCGTATCCAGGAAGTCACTGCCCAGGCGCTGGCGCTGCTGGACTGAACTGATTTATCGAATCGTTGTTGCTGTGCTTAACGGCATTTTTGCGGCGCACTTGGTCGGTGTGCCGCTTTTTTTTGCCTGTAAAAACCTCAAACACATCGCCGTTCTGAAGGTGGGAGCTGGCTTGCCTGCGATAGCTATTTATCAGTTAGCCCATCTTTGGCTGATACACCGCTATCGCAGGCAAGCCAGCTCCCACAGTTTTAAACGGTGTTTAGTTGGGTGATCGCGTGGACCAGCACATTGATGTCCGCCGCCGACGTCACCAGCCCCGGCGTCACCCGGATACAGGTGCCAAACGCCGCGCCCGTGCGTGTAGTGGTGAACAGACCATGCTCCTTGAGCAACCGGTCCACCATCACCTGCTGATCCCGCCCGATGAACTTGAAGGCCGTAATGCCGCAGTACAGTCGCGGATCATCCGGAGTCAGCACTTCAATCCCCGGCAACGGCCGCACCTGGTTCACCCACAGGTTGCGCAGGTGATTGACGCGTGCGCCCTTGGCCGCAGCGTCACCCAATTGTCGATGCTCTTCAAACACCAGGGGCAAAGTCATCAGTGCGGGGAAGTTCGGCGTGCTGTAGGACGTACGGGCTCGCACATCGGTGGCCGGGTAGTGGAATTCACCCATGTCCGGGTCGATATCGGCCAGGCGCTCCGGTGCGATGTACAAAAAGCCCAGGGTCAGCGGTGCGCCGATCCATTTGTGCAGGTTGAAGCCTGCGAACTGAATGCCCAGTTCGGCCAGGTTGAATTCGATCTGGCCCAATGCGTGGGCGCCGTCGAGGATCACGTCGATTGCGCGTTCGCGCGCGGCCTTGGCAATGGCCGCAACCGGCATGACCAGCCCGGTGCGGTGGGTTACATGGGTCAAGGCCATGAGCTTCAGGCGCGGGTACTGCGCGAAGGCCTCGTGATAAGTCTGTATCAGGCTGTCGAAACTGGCCGGGTGGGTGTGGGCCACCTCTATCACTTCCACGCCGCGAGTCGCTGCCAACCAGCGCATGGCGCCTTTGACCGTGTCGTACTCCAGGTCGCTGATCAGCACCTGGTCGCCCGGTTGCAGGCGGTTGTAGTTGCGGATCAGCGACTGCAAGGCTTCGGTGGCGTTACGGGTGAACGCGACCGACTCCGGGTCGACATCAATCAACCCGGCCAACTGGCGGCGTATCTCGATGTTTTCGCCCTGCTCAAAACGCTGGCGCACATGCACCGCGTTGCTGCGGTTGATAAAGCTGATGTGCTCAAGATATTGGGCCTGCACCGCCCGACTCATGCGCCCGAAGTAGCCGTTTTCCAGGTTGATCGGGCCGGGCTCGCACTCGTAACGCTGAGCGATGGCGTGCCAGTGCGGTTCGTTATCAGCATTCCTTGGCATGGCGAATCTCTTTAGTGGCGGGGGGCGGGTTTACCGTGTTTGGCGCGCAGCGGTTCGAGCAATTCGGACAGGCCGTTGTGATCGATTTCCTGCATCAAGGCCAGCAAACCACCCAGTTCACCGTGGGGGAAACCTTCACGGGCGAACCAATTCAGGTAGGGTCCAGGCAGGTCGGCAATGATCCGGCCTTTGTATTTGCCGAAGGGCATTTGGCGGGTGATGAGCAGTTCGAGTTTTTCGGGATTCATGAGCGTCGCAGGGTTGAGGCCAGGCTTTCGAAAATACAGGCATTCTGCATGAAGGCCAAATGACAGATCATGCAAATAACCAAGATACAGATGGTTCAATAATTCGTAACTTATTGAAATTAAACATAAAAATAATTTTTGAAAACCTGGCACGGGCGCTGCAATAACCAAGGCAACCTTCTAACCCGTACAAGGAATTGAAAAATGACTGATATCAACAAAGAATCGATCTCCGTACTGAACGACCTGATCGAGACCAGCATCGACGGCCAAAAGGGTTTCAAGGAATGCGCTGAAGACATCAAGCATCCAGAACTCAAGGCACTGTTTGCCAAGCGTGCCGTTGATTGCGGTACCGCTGCCGAAGAACTGAAAACGGCTGTGCGTGCCCTGGGCGGCGATCCAGAGAAGTCTGGCAGTGTTGCCGGCGCCCTGCACCGTGGCTGGGTCGACGTGAAGTCGATGGTCACCGGCAAGGACGAGGAGGCCGTGTTGAACGAAGCCGAGCGCGGTGAAGACCACGCCCTGAAGGCTTACAAGGAAGCGATCGAGAAGATCAACAAGCACAACTTGGTAGGCATTCGTGATTTGGTTGAGCGTCAGTACCACGGTGTACAACGCAACCACGACCAGGTAAAAGCCCTGCGTAACCAGGCTCGCGCTCAGTCGTAAGGCCTGTGGGAGCGGGCTTGCTCGCGAAAGCGGTGGATCAGTCACTGTTGTATTGACTGACACACCGCATTCGCGAGCAAGCCCGCTCCCACATTTGTTTTATGCAAAGGTTGGATCAGCCAATGCTGATCGGCGGAAGCTCGGTCAAGGTCACCACTTGCTGCTTACGTGGCGCCAGAATCTCCGCCTCGCCATCCACCACCAACTCGTCACGCTGGTTGAACACCCGAGTGGCAATGCGCACGCGAAACTTCGGCATTTTCTCGAGGATTTCCAAGCGCACGGTCAGGGTGTCGCCGATCTTCACTGGCTTCTGGAAGGTCATCTGCTGGCCGATGTAAATCGTGCCCGGCCCAGGCAGCTCGCAGGCCACCGCCGCGCTGATCAGCGCACCGCTGAACATGCCGTGGGCAATCCGCTCCTTGAACATGGTCGCCTTGGCGTATTCAGCGTCCAGGTGCACCGGGTTGTGGTCACCCGACATGGCGGCGAACAGCTGGATATCGCGCTCTTCGACGGTTTTGCTGAAGCTGGCAGTCTGGCCCACTTCAAGCGATTCGTACGGGGTGTTGGTTACCTGGGTCATCTGAAGGTGCATCCTGTGGCTTAACGGTAATTAATCGGCTGATTTTAAAGCAAAAACTATTCGCAGCGGGTGGGCCTGCGCAACGCCAGCGCCTGGTCGAGCCAGGCCAGCAGGTCGGCGGTGACTTCATCCCGGTTGGTTTCGTTGAACACCTCATGGCGCGCCTGCGGGTAGAGCGTCAATTGCACGTCCTGGCAGCCAGCTTCACGCAGGGCGTGGGCCAGATCCTTGAGACGCTTGCCTTCACTCACCGGATCACAATCGCCGCCCATCACCAGGATCGGCAGGCCGGGGTCGATCTGCGCCAGGTTGGAGACTTTGCTGATCTGCTGCAAGCCGCCCAACAGGTCGATCCACAATTGATTGGTGCAACGAAAGCCACAGAGTGGGTCGTTGATGTAGTTGTCCACTTCAACCGGGTCGCGGCTGAGCCAGTCAAAGGCGGTGCGATTGGGTTTGAAGGCTTTGTTGAATGAGCCGAACGACAGGAAGTCGATCAACGCACTGCGCCCTCGCAGGCCTTGGCGTGCTCGCTCGATGCGCGCAATGATTTGCGCTGCACGGTAGAGCGCCACCGGTTGGAAATTCGAGCCGCTGAGTATTGCGCCATGCAAGCTGGCGCTGTGATGCAGCAAGTACGCCTGGGAGATATAGCTGCCCATGCTGTGGCCCAGCAAGATGATCGGCAGCCCTGGATGCTGTTGGCCAATGTGCTGATTAAGGCTGGCCAGATCGCCCACTACTTTGTTCCAGCCATCCGTCTCAGCATACAGCCCAACGGTGCCGGCCTCTGCGGTACGGCCATGCCCACGCTGGTCCAGTGCATATACACCCAGGCCTGCCGCACACAATGCTTGCGCCAGGCGTGCATAACGGCCGCCGTGCTCGGCCATGCCATGGGAGATCATCACCACGGCCCTGGGCGGGCCGTCGGGCAGCCATTGATTGACGTACAGACGGGTGTGGTCGTTCGCGGTCAGCCAGAAGGTGCTGTGGTTCATGGCGGCTTCCTTTGCTCAGGGTGGTTGCATTGTATAGCTCATCCGCCGCTGGGCGGGGTATCTGCCTACGCCTTAGGTGCAAGATTCATACAATCAATGACACAGTTCAGCGTCTTGCCTGTTTGGCTATAGCTGCTAACTTCCCCAAAGCTCCGCTTCTTATTGCTGCACACCTGCATGGCAGCGGCCGGACACACTCAGGTATAGAGGACAAGAATAATGCAACCTGATTTCTGGAATGACAAACGCGCGGCGGGAGTCCCCAATGCCATCGACCTCAGCACCTACAAGTCGGTGATCGAGGTGTTCGAGCGTTCCTGCAAGACCTTCGCCGACCGTCCGGCATTCAGCAGCATGGGCATTACCCTCACCTACGCCGAGCTTGAACGCCAGAGTGCGGCGTTTGCCGGTTACCTGCAGCAGCACACCGACCTCAAGCCCGGCGAGCGCATCGCGGTGCAACTGCCCAACGTGCTGCATTACCCGGTGGCGGTATTCGGCGCACTGCGCGCGGGGCTGATCGTGGTCAACACCAACCCGCTGTATACCCCGCGCGAGATGCGCCACCAGTTCAAGGATGCCGGTGTGCGCGCGCTGGTCTATCTCAACCTGTTCGGTTCACGTGTGCAGGAGGTGTGCACCGACACGGAGATCGACTACCTGATCGAAGCCAGGATGGGCGATTTCATGCCCGCCGCCAAAGGCTGGCTGGTCAACACCGTGGTCGACAAAGTCAAGAAGATGGTTCCGGCCTACCACCTGCCGCGGGCAGTGTCGTTCAAGCGCGCCCTGCGCATGGGTGCGGGCCTTGGGGTGACGCGCCACCCGGTGACCCTGGACGATATCGCCGTGCTGCAATACACCGGCGGCACCACTGGGCTGGCCAAGGGCGCAATGCTCACCCACGGCAACCTGGTGGCGAATATGCAGCAGGTGCGGGCGTGCATGTCGCAACTGGGCGACGACGGCCATCCGCTGGTCAAGGAAGGGCAGGAGGTGATGATTGCACCGCTGCCGCTGTACCACATCTATGCATTCACGGCCAATTGCATGTGCATGATGGTCTCCGGCAACCACAACGTGCTGATCACGAACCCACGGGACATCGGCGGGTTTATCAAGGAACTCAAGCAGTGGCAGTTCTCCGGCCTGTTGGGCCTGAACACACTGTTTGTGGCGCTGATGGACCACCCGGATTTCAAAACTCTGGATTTCTCCCACCTGAAGATCACCAACTCCGGCGGCACTGCCCTGGTCAAGGCCACGGCGGAACGCTGGAAGGCGCTGACCGGCTGCGCGATCGGCGAAGGCTATGGCCTTACCGAAACCTCGCCGGTGGCCAGCACCAACCCCTACGGCGGCCTGTCGCGCCTGGGCACCGTGGGCATCCCGGTACCGGGTACGGCGATGAAAGTCGTGGATGACCTGGGGCAAGAACTGCCGTTGGGCGAGCGTGGCGAGTTGTGCATCCAGGGCCCGCAAGTGATGAAGGGCTACTGGCAGCAACCGGCCGCCACCGCCGAAACCTTGGACGCCGATGGCTGGTTGAAGACCGGTGACATTGCGGTGATCGACACCGATGGCTACATCAGCATTGTGGATCGCAAGAAGGATTTGATCATCGTCTCGGGTTTCAACGTGTACCCCAACGAAATCGAAGACGTGATCATGGCCCACCCGGCCGTGGCCAACTGCGCCGTGATCGGCGTGCCGGACGAGCGCACGGGGGAGGCGGTGAAGCTGTTCGTGGTGGCACGGGCCCAGGGGGTGAGCCTTGAGGAACTGAAAGCGTACTGCAAGGCCAACTTCACCGGGTACAAGGTGCCCAAGCATATTGTGTTGAGGGAGTCGTTGCCGATGACACCGGTGGGCAAGATCCTGCGCCGGGAACTGCGCGACATCGCTTGAATTGAAACCGGGTACAAAAAATGTGGGAGCTGGTTTGCCTGCGAAGGCGGCCTAATAGTCAACACAGTTGGACCGGGTACATATCCGTTATTTAGGTAACGGCCACTTAGGGTTCCGCCCTGACGGCGGCTCACTTTCGAAAAGCCGGAATGCCGGCCCAGGCGAAAGTAAGCAAAGCGCTCTTGCCCCACCACTCGGCACCTCGCTTAGGCTCGGTGTGCCCGTAATCCGCCAGTGATTTGGGGGGCCGCCGCCACGCGCCATCCATGGCGCGGGGCGGCTAAACCGGCATCCCTGCCGGTTTACCCCCCAAATCGCTGTCGAATTACGGCCAGCGTGGTTTGACGGGGCGCCTAAGATCACAAGCAGATCAAGATCAAGAGCGGCTCGCTTCGCATCGTGGTTACCGTTGGCTGCTACAGCCTACAAAGTTATGTAGATACCTATGCTGCGATAGCAGTGTTTCAGTCACATGTTGAATTGACTGAGCCACCGCTATCGCAGGCAAGCCAGCTCCCACATCGTCATTCTGCACCCTTGAGAGCTTGTTCTAGAGCCATTCCTGGTGTTATAGAATTTTTGCTCTAAAAGTGACCATTGGATATTCTTGAGTCATGTTTATGACTGTAGGGCCCTCTTTTGGCTCTAGGCGGCCCTTGGCAAAGCTGCTACTCTCGGCGCGCTTTGTGACTTCTAGGCCTGCTTGAAAGCGCCAGACTCACCTAAAAACATACACCAATAATAATCGCATCAAATGCGATGATGAATTCGCGTCGCTGAGGAGTGGGCTTCCATGAATGAAGACTTTTGGAAGGATAAGTACCCCGCCGGGATTGCTGCACAGATCAATCCAGACGAGTATCCGAATATTCAGGCGGTACTGAAGCAGTCCTGCCAGCGCTTCGCTAACAAACCGGCTTTCAGCAACCTGGGCAAGACCATCACCTACGGTGAACTGTACGAATTGTCCGGCGCATTCGCCGCCTATCTGCAACAGCATACCGACTTGAAGCCTGGCGATCGAATCGCCGTGCAACTGCCCAACGTTCTGCAATACCCGGTCGCTGTATTCGGTGCGATCCGCGCCGGCCTGATCGTGGTCAACACCAACCCGCTGTACACCGCGCGGGAAATGGAACACCAATTCAATGATTCTGGGGCCAAGGCCCTGGTTTGCCTGGCCAACATGGCGCACCTGGCTGAAAAAGTCGTGCCCAAGACCGCCGTCAAGCACGTGATCGTCACCGAAGTTGCCGACCTGCTCTCGCCGTTCAAGCGCGTGCTGATCAACAGCGTGATCAAGTACGTGAAGAAAATGGTCCCGGCCTATCACTTGCCTCAGGCCATCAAGTTCAACGACGTGCTCGCCAAGGGCCATGGCCAGCCGGTCAACGATGCCAGCCCGGCCAGCGGCGATGTGGCCGTGCTGCAATACACCGGCGGTACCACCGGCGTGGCCAAGGGCGCGATGCTGACCCACCGCAATCTCGTGGCCAACATGCTGCAATGCAAGGCGCTGATGGGCTCCAACCTCAACGAAGGCTGCGAGATCCTGATCACGCCGCTGCCGCTGTACCACATCTATGCCTTCACCTTTCATTGCATGGCGATGATGCTGATCGGCAACCACAACATCCTGATCAGCAACCCGCGCGACCTGCCGGCGATGGTCAAGGAACTGTCGAAGTGGAAGTTCAGCGGCTTCGTCGGCCTCAACACCCTGTTTGTGGCGCTGTGCAACAACGAAGGTTTCCGCAAGCTGGACTTCTCTGCGCTGAAGGTCACCCTGTCGGGGGGCATGGCGTTGCAACTGGCAGCGGCGGAGCGTTGGAAGGCGGTGACCGGCTGCGCGATCTGCGAAGGCTACGGCATGACCGAAACCAGCCCGGTGGCCACGGTCAACCCGATCCAGCATATCCAGATCGGCACCATTGGCATTCCGGTGCCTTCCACCGCGTGTAAAGTCATCGCCGACGACGGCACCGAGCTTGCACTGGGTGAAACCGGCGAGCTGTGTGTGAAAGGTCCGCAAGTGATGAAGGGCTACTGGCAGCGCCAGGACGCCACCGACGAGATGCTCGACAGCGAAGGCTGGCTGAAAACCGGCGACATCGCGATCATCCAGCCAGACGGCTACATGCGTATCGTCGACCGCAAGAAGGACATGATTCTGGTCTCCGGTTTCAACGTCTACCCCAACGAGCTGGAAGACGTGCTCGCGGGCCTGCCGGGCGTGCTGCAGTGTGCGGCCATCGGCGTACCGGATGAAAAATCCGGTGAGCACATCAAGTTGTTCATCGTGGTCAAGCCAGGGGCTACGCTCACCAAGGACCAGGTGATGGAACACATGCGCGCCAACGTCACCGGCTACAAGGTGCCCAAGGCCGTGGAGTTCCGTGATGCGTTGCCGACTACCAACGTGGGCAAGATCTTGCGGCGTGAATTGCGGGATGAAGAGCTGAAGAAACTCGGTCTTAAAAAGTAACCCATAAAAAACCCCGCTGATGCGGGGTTTTTTATGTGGGCGCGGTCGTCACCTTCTGTAGGAGCGAGCTTGCTCGCTCCTACAAAAGGCCTGTCAGGGCAGCCCGCACGGTTTTTACAGGGCGAACTGGGCGAAGCTCACACCCGCACCGGCGGGGCGTACGTCCTTCAAGAACGAATCCTTGTCGGCACTCAGCTCCAGGGTAATCTCCGGCTTGCGCTTGCCCGCATTGCGCACCACCAGCCCTTCGAGCTTTTCACGTAGGAACACGGTCGGCACCTTCAGGTGCAGCAACTGGTCGGTGTCGGCGTTGTGCATCAACAGGTGGATCCACTCGTACTGGCCCACAGCAATGCGCCCCACCGGCAGGTCGAACCACCAGATGTTGCGTTTGCGGTCCAGGTCGGTGAAGTGGCAGTTGTTGACGCCGAGTACGGCACCGCCCAGTTCCTGGTTTCTGCGGGCAATGGCCTGTGCTTTATTGAGTTTCATAACCTTCCTACGGGATCTGTTATTCAGCGTTGCAGCCTGAATGTGCCGGGCATTCTCGTGGGTTGGCTGCAAAACATAAAGCCAAACCTGCCGCTTTCGATGAAATGCTTGCGCAAAAATAATTGAAACTCTGCCGTTGCGCTTCAGGTCAACCGCTACGTAGTGACCAAAAACCATTTGATTGTTATCAGGAGTAATACCATGAGCAGCACTTCCGATAAGGTAAAGGGCTTGGCGAACGAAGCTGTGGGTAACATCAAGCAAGGCGTCGGTAAAGTCACAGACAACGACAAACTGCGTGCTGAAGGCGTGATTCAAGAGAAAAAAGGCGAAGCGCAGCAGGCAGTGGGCAAGACCAAGGACGCAGTGAAAAAAGCCACTGAGTAACACGTCCTGGCTGGCTGAACCCAGCAGCCCGACGGCCATCCACGGATGGCCGTTTTTGTATCCGGTGGTGCAACTAAACTTTCGAAATTGTTTCAAAGTCGCCAAATGGGCTACTTTGATGTAGAAAACGGCCCCTGAGTCGCCCACGAACTCAACCTCTTTGCGGCGAAAGGAGACGCTATGCTTTTTCCGGTACTCGATGGTCTCAAGCTGCACAAGGTGCTGGTACGCACCATCAAGGAATTCGTCGATGACGAAATGCCTACCTACGCCTCGGCACTGGCCTACCAGATGCTGTTCTCGTTGTTTCCGTTCCTGCTGTTTCTCATTGCCCTGATCGGCTTCCTGCACCTGCCGGACTTCTTCAGTTGGCTGCGCCTGCAATCGGAGCTGGTATTGCCCCCCCAGGCGCTGGAGCAGGTCAACCCGGTGATCGATCAGTTGCAGCAGTCCAAGGGCGGCTTGCTCTCGGTGGGTATCGTCATCGCGCTGTGGACGGCCTCTGCGGGCGTGCGCCTGATGATGAGCGCCATGAACGCCGCCTACGACGTGGTTGAAGGGCGGCCGATCTGGAAACGTTTCCCGCTGTCGATCTTCTACACCGTGGGCATCGCCGGCATGCTGCTGGCCGCCGCCGCGCTGATGGTGCTGGGCCCGCAGGTCATGGAGTGGCTGGCCGGGCAGATCGGCATGCAGGAATTCGTGGTCACGCTGTGGACTATCCTGCGCTGGCCGCTGATTGTGATCTTGCTGATGTTCGCCGTGGCTCTCATGTACTACGTGATGCCGGACGTCGAGCAGGAATTTCGCTTTATCACCCCCGGCTCCGTCTTGGCCGTGGTGGTATGGATCGTCGCCTCACTGGGCTTTGGCTACTACGTCAAGACCTTCGCGGACTACAACGCCATGTATGGCAGCATCGGCGCGATCATTGTCTTGCTCCTGTATTTCTACATCTCTGCCGCCGTACTGCTGCTGGGCGCAGAGATGAATGCCGTGATCGAACACATGTCCGCCGAGGGCAAAGACCCTGGTGAGAAGGAAATAGGCGAGCCGGGCCACACTGATGAAAAACAACACGTCTCTGGCCTAGGCCGGGACCACTCCAAGCCCATGACCGAGCCTGAGCAATGATCCGTGAAATCCTGAAAATGGGCGACGAGCGCCTGCTGCGTATCGCCCCGCCGGTACCGCCGGAAATGTTCGACAGCCCGCAGCTGTGGCAACTGATCGACGATATGTTCCAGACCATGGAGCACGTGGGCGGCGTTGGCCTGGCCGCGCCGCAGATTGGCGTGGACCTGCAACTGGTGATCTTCGGTTTCGAAGCCAGCGAACGCTACCCGGACGCGCCGCCGGTGCCGCAGACCATCCTGATCAACCCGCTGATCACACCGCTCAGCCCAGTACTGGAAGAGGGCTATGAAGGTTGCCTGTCGGTGCCCGGCCTGCGCGGCGCCGTGAACCGTTACCAGCAGATTCGCTACGAAGGATTCGACCCCAAAGGCGAGCCGATCGTACGCTTTGCCGACGGTTTCCATGCGCGGGTGGTGCAGCATGAGTGCGACCATTTGATCGGCCGGCTGTACCCCTCGCGGATCACCGATTTCAGCAAATTCGGGTTTATTGAAGTGATGTTCCCGGAGCTGGACCCAACGGCTGACGAATAGCCCTTCTGACACACTCACAGTTCAACTGTGGGAGCTGGCTTGCCTGCGATAGCGGTTTATCTGTCACAGATAGATTGGCTGGCCCACCGCCATCGCAGGCAAGCCAGCTCCCACATGGGTTCAGCGTTTATCCAGGGCATTGAGCCCCATCGCAATCATCGGCTTATTGCGCTTGTAGCGCACCAGCCGTTCACTCAACGATTGCGGCAAAACCGTGTCCTGGCTGAACCCCATCCCCTGATACAACCGTTCCAGGTCCGGATGGCACAGCAACCAAACCGTCCCCTCAATCCCCGCCACGGCCTCGCCGATCAATCGAGCCGCCAGCCCCTGGCCACGATAAGTCGGCGCCACAAACACCCCCGTCAGCCACTGCCCGCCCACCACCGGGCTCAAGCACAAGCCGGCCACGATCTCGCCATCTCGCACTACCCACAAACGGCCGCCCTTGAGCGCCTTCATCGATGAATTGTGGCTGCGGTAAAACTTGTTCAGCAGTGGCCACAGAGGCTCGGCCAGCGGTTCGATGTGCAATGGGGGCATGGGGTTCAGACAAGCGTTATCCAGGGCAGGGGATTATAAGCGCCTTCTGCCGGGCAATAGGTGGTATACCCAGTGCTACGTCCCCTGTTAGTGGAGCACGCATCATGGCCAAAGGTATGGATTCAAAGAAAGCCGCGAAGAAAAAACCGGCAAAGACTGCGGATGAAAAACGCGCGGACAAGAAGACCAAAAAATCCGAAGCAGGCCTGTTCGGTCACTGAGTTACAAGCTTAGAACCCAACGATCTGCAAGATTTTCCCGCCTCATTGCACAGAGCAGGAAACACCTGCTCTGAGCTGCCGATGACCCATTACCTTGATCCGACCCAGCGCCGGGAAATCGAAGCCCTGGCGACGACCTTTGTGGCAAGAACCGAGTGGCCGACCTGGCTGCTGTTGATCGGCGTATATGCGGGCTGGTTCGCGGTGATCCTTGGCAGCTGGTGGCTGGGCCTGTGGCTGAGCATATTGCTGCTGATTCCGCTGGTGACCCTGTGGCTATCGGTGCAGCACGAATTGCTCCACGGCCACCCGACTCGTTCGTTATGGCTGAATAAACTCCTCGGCTATGCCCCGTTCGCGGTGTGGTATCCCTACACGCTGTACCGCGACAGCCACCTGTTGCACCATAACGACCACGACCTGACTCTACCGGGCATCGACCCGGAAAGCCGCTACCTCAATCAGCAGCAATGGAACAACAGCTCGCTGTTCGAACGTGGCCTGCATTGGCTGACCAAGACCTTGCTTGGCCGCTTCCTGCTGGCAGCGCCGTTGGCGATTGGCCGGTTGGCACGTCACGAATTTCAACGCCTGCCCCAGGTATGGCCGATGTGGCTGGCCCACGGCGCCGTCACTGTGTTGATGCTGAGTTTCATCGCCTACTACAGCGCGCTTGCGGTGTGGCATTACCTGCTGCTGGTCAGCGTGCCAGCATTGTCCCTGGCCTCGGTCCGTTCCTACTATGAGCACCGCCCCCATCCCCGGCCGGAACAGCGCACAGTGCTCAACGAAGCGTCCTGGCCCTGGGCCTGGCTGTTTCTCAACAACAATCTGCACCTGGTACACCACGATCTGCCAAAGTTGCCGTGGTACCTGCTGCCCAGGGTGTACCGTGCCCGGCGCGAGCAGTGGTTGGCGCGCAGCGGTGGTTTCCTGGTGCAGGGCTACGGCCAGTTGATCAGCCGTCACGGACTCAAGGCCATCGACAGTCCCCGGCACCCGTTTGCCTGAGAGGCGACCATGAGTGAGCATTACGCCGACCTGCGCATGTACGTTGCGCCCCAGCCCATCCAGCAGGCCAATCAACGCTGGCTGGCGCGCATCCTTGAGCGACTGAAGCTGCATCGTCTTGACGCCGACCACCTCGACTTGCCCGGCCTGTGGCTTTCGCCGCAATTGCTCGTCAGCCAAACCTGCGGCTACCCGCTGATGACCCAATTGCGCGGCCAGGTACGCATCATTGGGCGCCCCCGTTACGAGTTGGTCCACAGCAGCCACGGCGAACATTGCAGCCTGCTGTTGACCCGCGCTGACAACCCGCGTAACCGCCTGGCGCAGTTCTACCAGAGCCGCGGCGTGATCAACGGTCACGACTCCAACAGCGGCATGAGCCTGCTGCGTCACTGCGTGGCGCCGTTGCAGCGCGACGGGCGGTTCTTCGCCAGCGTTGGCATCAGCGGCGCCCACCGCGAGAGCTTGCGCTGGCTGCGTGAAGACCGCGCCGACCTCGCTGCCATCGACAGCGTCACCTACGACTACCTCGCACGATTCGCCCCCGAAGAGGTCGCGGGCCTGCGTGTCATCACTCGCAGCGCGCCGAGCCCGACTTTGCCCTACATAGGCGCGCTGGGCTTGAGCGACGTGCAGGTGGCGCAGATTCGTGAGGCGATGAACCTGGCGTTGCAGGACCTGCCGCAGGTGACGCAAACCTTGGGTGTGCAAACCGTGCTCCCTGCCAGCGAAGACGACTATCAGGTGGTGTTGGATTACCAACGGCAGGCCACCAGCGCCGGCTACCCGAAACTTCAATAGGGTTATATAAAAATGCATTTTAAATATTATTAAAGCATAAGCAGCCTTGCTAGGATGGCTCCACCGGAACACCGGACATACCGCGCAACCTACTCAGAAGGAGCCACTATGTCCGGCGCCGATAGTGCTCACAGCGATTACGTGGGCTCACTGTTTCGCATTCATTACCCTTGGCTGTGCAGCCGCTTGCACCGCTACCTCAACTCCCGTGCCCACGCCGAAGACATCGCCGTCGACGCGTTTGTCCAGCTTCTGAGTGCACCTCAGGTAGCGCCGATACGACAGCCCCGCGCATTGCTTACCACCATTGCCCAGCGCCTGGTGTACCAGGTGTGGCGTCGGCGTGATCTGGAGCGTACCTACCTCGCTGCGCTGGATGACGATGCAGCCTGCGCCGAGGACCGCGCCCAGGTACTCGAAGCCCTGCAAGCCATCGATCTATTGCTCGAGCGCTTGCCGGCCAAGGTCAAGACGACGTTCCTGTTGTCCCGCGTCAACGGCCTGACGTACCCCCAGATCGCCGCCGAACTGGGGATTTCCCAGCGCTCGGTCAGTGACTATATGGCCCGCGCTGTTACCGGCCTTGAATCCCACACCGATCAAATGTGGGAGCTGGCTTGCCTGCGATAGCGGTGAGCCAGCCAACACTTCTGACCCTGACAGGCCGCCATCGCAGGCACGCCAGCTTCCACGCTTACTGTGCTCACTTTGAATCTGATCGAACCACCAAGAGGCAACTTATGAAAGCAATCAAACACCTGCTGGGCAGTTCGCTGCTGGCATTGGCGGTATTGGCGCAGCCCACCTCAGCGGCCGAACCTTCCACGTTGCGCATTGGCTACCAGAAAAGCTCGGTCAGCATGGTGCTCGCCCGTGAGCACAAGCTTTTTGAAGCGGCGCTGCCCGGCACCCAGGTGCAGTGGACCGAATTTCTCGGCGGCCCGCCGCTGATCGAAGCGCTTAACGCCGGCAGCCTGGACATCGGCAATATTGGCGACATCCCGCCGATCTTCGCCCAGGCGGCCGGGATCGACTTGCAGTATTTCGCCGTCGAGCCTAACGAAGGCAAGGCCGAAGCAGTGCTGGTGCCCAAGGCCAGTACGGTGCAGACCGTGGCCGAACTCAAGGGCAAACGCGTGGCGTTGCTCAAAGGCTCCAGTGCGCACAACTTGTTCCTCAAGAGCCTGCTGCGCGCCGGGTTGCAGTGGAAGGATGTGAACGTGGTGTACCTGTCGCCTTCCGACGGCCGTGCCGCGTTCGAACAAGGCAAGGTGGATGCCTGGGTGGTGTGGGACCCGTACTACTCGGCCGCCGTGATCGACGGCTCGGCACGCGTGCTGGGGGATGGGCAAGGGTTGAACTCTGCGGGCAGTTTTTTCGTGGTCAACCACCCGTTTGCCAAGCAGCACCCCGAGGCCATCGCCACGATTATCCAGACACTAGGCAAGGCCCAGCGCCTGTCGCTGGATCAGCCCGACGCGAGCATCGCGCTGATGGCCGGCACTTTGGGGCTGCAACCGGCGGTGGTCAAAAGCTACTTCGAACATCGCTCCCCTGAACCGATCCGTCCCTTGGAGGCCATCGACATTGCCAACCAGCAACGCACCGCCGACCTGTTTTTTGCCAACGGCCTGATCCCGAAAAAAGTCGATGTGCAGCAGGCTGTCTTTAAGCCCCTTGGTCATCCCTAAGCAATGCTGGCGGATTAGTGGCCTTGCAGAGTGCCAAGGCCTGTCTATGCTCACCCAGAACCGTTAACGACGCTTGGCCGATAAAGCGTTTCCAATGGTTATTTCCCCATGCAGGTGTACCAGAAATATCCAACGTATGAATGGAATGCGCCCTCCAGGCGCCGGGAATCTAGGGTGATCTGACCATGTTCAACCGCCAGCACAAATCCGACCTGCAAGAAATCCAGCGTTTTTCCTGTGCCCTCACCGAAGCCAACGCCAAGCTTGCCGCTATCAGCCGCTCCATGGCGATGATCGAGTTCGACCGCACGGGAGTGATCCTTAATGCCAACGAACGTTTTTGCCAAACCATGGGCTACGGCGTCGAGGAGATCCGTGGCAAACATCACCGTCTGTTTTGCGAGGAGGCGTATACCCACACCGATGCCTACCACCAGTTGTGGCGCGACCTGGCGCGAGGCGAGGCGCTCAGCGGCACCTTCATGCGCCTTAACAAGCGCGGTGAGCAAGTGTGGCTGCAAGCCAGCTACTTGCCAGTGCTGGACAGCGACCATCAGGTACGCAGTGTGATCAAGGTGGCGGCGGATATTTCCGCACGGGTCCATCACGAACACGAAAACCAAAGTCTGATCGACGCCATCAGCCGTTCCATGGCGGTGATCGAATTCACGCCACAGGGCCAGATCCTCAATGCCAACGAAAACTTCCTGCGCACAGTGCAGTACACGCGCGAAGAAATCATCGGCCAGCATCACAGCATGTTTTGCCACCGCAGCGAAGTGGAGTCCCCGGCGTATAAGGCGTTTTGGGCTTCACTCAATCGCGGTGAGTTTCACTCCCACCGCTTCGAACGTAAAAACAAATACGGCAAGACCCTGTTTCTGGAAGCCTCTTACAACCCCATCTTCGATACGCATGGGCGCTTGTACAAAGTGGTGAAGTTCGCCAGCGATATCACCGAGCAAGTCAGTACCCTGCGCACGGCCGCCGACTCGGCCCACGCCACTTCGGTACAGAACGATGCCTGCGCCCGCAAGGGCTCGCAGGTGGTGCAGCAAACGGTGCAGATCATTGAAGCCATGTCCCACGACCTTAACCAGGCGGCGCAGAGCATCGATGCGGTGAGCAAGCAGTCGGACATCATCGGTGCCATCGTGCAAACCATCCGCAGCATTGCCGAACAAACCAACATGCTGGCCCTGAATGCGGCAATTGAAGCCGCGCGCGCGGGCGAGCACGGGCGTGGGTTTGCGGTGGTGGCCGATGAAGTGCGCAGCCTCGCCGCACGCACCAGCCAGGCCACCGTTGAGATCGTGGACGTGGTACGCAAGAACCACGACCTGTCGTTGAGCGCAGTGTCGAGCATGCAGTCGAGTTTGAGCCGCACGGGCCTGGGCGTGGAGTTGGCGAACGAGGCGGGGCAGGTGATCCTGGAGATCCAGGAAGGCTCACGGCATGTGGTGGATGCGATCAGTCAGTTCAATTCGACGCTGCAATTGCAATAACTGAACACTGCGCTGATCCCATGTAAAAAATGGTCCAACGGTGGGAGCGGGCTTGCTCGCGAATGCGGTGCTTCAGCCAACTTATCAGTGACTGACACTCTGCTTTCGCGAGCAAGCCCGCTCCCACCGTTGCTCTGCTGTGTGGCTCAGATCGCGGCCAAGGTTTCTTTGAGTGTATGGGCTGGCGAAGCAGTGGCCTTCGCCGCAACCTGCTGCTGTTGCTGCTCTTTCAAGCGCTCGGCCACTTGTTTGGCGATGGCGTCTTGTTTTTCCTGGGGCAGCGCCTGCACTTGCTCTTCGGTCAGCCCTTGTTCCTTGAGCAACTGTTCACGAATACGTTCGGCCGGGGATTTGCTCATGTATTCGGTGAACTCGGTACGTGCCCCGTTAGTCGTGGCCTGTAACTGCACGCGGGTCTTGGCGAAGGCTTCGTCGATGCGATCGCTGGCCTTGTCCAATTCCCTCTGCGCGGCCGGCACGGTGACGCTGTGTTGCGCAGCCTGCAAAGCGCCGCTGTACAGCGCACTGGCGGCGGCGTTGGCGGGGTCCATGTCGGGTCGCGTGATCTGTTGCACGTTCGACGCCGCTTGAGTGTTGTTAACCAGCATGATCGGTCACCTATGAAAACAGACGGTGCGACAGCTGGAGCAAATACTGTGCCGGGTGCCGTACCCCAGTGTTTACTGGGGCGGGAGTTGTCGGCGCGGCAAGCCTTCTCCTTGTGCGGCCAACCGTTGCCGTCAGTGAGCGATGTTCTCCAGCGCCAGGTTGCGCGTGCGTGGCCCGAACCAACTGATGGTAATCATCACGATCAACATGCTGCTGGCGATAAACGCCAACACACCCGGCGTGCCCAGGTGTTCGAGGATAAAACCGATCAACAAACTGCTGAACACCGTGGATAAACGGCTGAACGAATAACAGAACCCCACCGCCCGTGCACGGATATTGGTGGGGAACAATTCGCTCTGGTAGGAGTGATAACTGAAGCTCAGCCAGGCGTTGCAGAAGGTGATCATCACCCCGCAGAAAATCAGCCCTAACGCGGTGGTTTGCAGGGCAAACAGGCTGCCGAAGATCACCGCCCCCATGGCCGAGCCGACAATCTGCCATTTGTTCTCAAAGCGGTTGGCCACTTTGACGAACAACAGCGGGCCCAGCGGGTAGGCGAGGGTGATGATGAAGGCGTAGAGCAGGCTGTGGGTCACGCTGACCCCCTGGCCCGAGAGCAAGGCCGGCAGCCAGTTGCCAAAGCCGAAGAAGCCGATGGCCTGGAATACATGAAACACGATCAGCATCAAGGCGCGGCGACGGTAGGGCGGCTGCCAGATATCGGCGAAACGGCCACTGCCTTGCACGCTGATCGCTTCGGGCTCCGGCATGTCCAGCGGCTTGCCGTGATCCTTTTGGCAGCGTGCCTCCAGGTTGTTCAGGATCGTGTCGGCTTCTTCGAAGCGGCCCTGTTGTGCAAGCCAGCGCGGTGACTCCGGCAGGCGCTTGCGCAGTTGCCAGATAAACAGCGCAAACACCGCACTTGAGAGCACCACCCAGCGCCAGCCCGCGATACCGAACGGCGCCTGTGGCACCAACCACCACGACATCAAGGCCACGGCCGGCACCGACAGAAACTGGATAAAAAACGCAAAGGCAAACGCCGAACTGCGCATGCGCTTGGGCACCAGTTCCGAAAGGTAGGCGTCGATGGTCACCAGTTCGATACCTAGGCCAATGCCCACCAGAAAGCGCATGCAAATGATGCCCACGGCCGAGGTTTGAATGCCCATCAACACCGTGGCCACGGTGTACCAGACCAACGCAAAGGTGAAAATCGCGCGGCGCCCGAAGCGGTCGGCGATGGGGCTGAGCAGGCTGGCCCCGAGAAACAGGCCCAGGAATGTGGCCGAGGCGAAAGCGGCCTGGTCCGAGAAGCCGAACACACCTTCGCTGCCGGTATGAAAAATCCCGTCGCTGATCAGACCAGGGCTGATATAGGCGGTCTGGAACAGGTCATACAGCTCGAAAAAACCGCCGATGGAAAGCAACGCCACCAGGCGCCAAATAGTGGCGACGGCGGGCAGGCGGTCGATGCGGGCGCTGATGTGGGCGGCACGGGTGGGGTCTGAAACGCAGGCGGCGAGTGTGGGCATGAATGACCTTCAGTTGGCGGTAAGTTGTAGGCTTTAAGCCACACCGCTTTTGTTTGGGAGTGCTTAAAGCGCGCAACTGCTTTTCTAATTATGGCCGTCGAGAGCGAAGGTCTTGAAACCGGCGTGTTGGCTGAGGCGTTGGTAATACGCCGCGATGGCGGGGTAGGGTGGCCGCTCCATGGGGGTCATCTGCCATCGATGCACAGAAAGGCCTATCAAGATGTCTGCGAGGGTGAACTCTTCGCCGGCGACGTAGGCGCAGGTTTTGGTCAACTGTTGTTCAAGCAAGGCCATCTTGTCATTCCAGGCCTGCACACCCGCCTGGATGCGTTGCGGGTCCTGATAGTCCGGGTTTTGACGCACCAGTGCGTGGAACGCATAGCCCCACGAAGGGTTGAGTTCGGTGGCTTGCCAGTCCATCCACTGTTCGACCCGTGCACGCAAGGCAGGCTCAACGGGTAGCAAGTCATGGCGCTGATAGAGGCCGACAAGGTAGCGGCAAATGGTATTGGACTCCCACAGCACGCCATGGTCGTCGATCAGCACCGGCACCTGGGCGTTGGGGTTCAAGGCGAGGAAATCGGGGGATTGGGTGGGCTTGAAACCGATGCCCCAGTCTTCGCGCACATAGTCGATGCCCAGCTCTTGGCAGGTCCAGAGTACTTTGCGCACGTTGATGGAGGAGGTGCGGCCCAGGATTTTCAGTGAATGGCCCATGGTGCTTCCCTGAAGATGAAGAGATGACAAGGGCAATTTAGCAGGCGTCGCGGGCTACGACGAGTGTTTGGGCGGTTAGGATTAACGTATCGCTCGCGGGAGTCGAGAAGGCGTTTCAAGAACGTGCAGGCTTTGAATGTTAAAGCCCGCACGTAGCAGCAGGATCATTCTTCACTAAAGTTGTTCACGTTGAAAGTACCCACAAATTCACTTCCCCGAGAGATGAAGGAGAAGTTTCCTGTGAGGTGCTGGGCTTGTCTTATAAGTGTAATGTTGAAGGTTCCGCTTTCGGCATCATAATAGATACCTTCATCACCTATGTAATGGTCGAAATAGGCGAAAGGAATTTTTCCGGGTATAGGGCCAAGTTCCCCTGTGCTCTCGCCATCCGGTGCTGGCAGTACCAGTCCGACCTGCAGAATTTCATTTTCCTTGTCCTTGATAGAGCAACGGCCCATCACGAGAAGGGTTTGTGTTCTATCGTACAAAAAGATTTGGGTGGCAGCGAACTCGCCATAGGGAGATTTGCTAAGAGTGAAGCTCGCTGTTGATCTGTGACGTTTTCTTTTTTTAGCGTCCATAGTGCAGGCCTCTTTTGACGTAGTAAGGACCACTGTTGAGTGCAAGCGGTCATTCGATTAAATGACAGCCTTTCAAAGGCGTCTACTGGTAGATCTCACAGTGGTTATGCTGTATTTCAAGGAATAGGGTGAAGGGTTTTGACGCTGCGAGCCGTGATGGCTAACGCGTTAAATTAAGAAGGCTTGCTGCCGATTTCGTAGTCTCAGTCACTGGAAACATCGACTGACGGACGGCTATCGGGAGCAAGCCCCTCCCACTCCATGGCCGATTGAGGTCTTAACAGCGTGGTGTGTGTTGGTCCATGGCCTTGCCCACCAGCAATACGCTCAGCTCGCTCAATTGATGAATGGCCAGGGCTACATCGCGGTGTTTGCCAGTGAGGTCATCGGATAGGTCGAGCAGGAGGGTGCTGACAGAGCAGACGGTTTCGTAGCTGTTGGCCAGTAGGGTTTCGGTGGAGATATCGGGTATGAGCGTGAAGAGGGTGGTTGGCGGCGTATCGATTTGTTTGATCATTAGAGCATCCTGGAATGGGCTGCCGCCGCATCGCTACTAAACGATGGAGGCAACTGTACGCAGGTTAGTAGACCGGTGGACACTCAAAGCCGGCGCACCCGAAAGTGCCCTACGCACAGCCGCCATTAACGCGGGCAGACTTATGCACTTAGAGTGACCGAACTCGGGCTACTAAACCCGATCACCGAGAAATTCAGCGACCGTCAAACTTTAGAGACCGCCACCGAGGCGCACAAGCCGGCGGATTCTGACGTAAGCGTAGGCAGCGGAGCAAGGCGCTTGCTGCAATGTCAGGCACTTCCTACAGGCGTCCCACAGCGCTCTGACTGCTCTTACACGATTACGTAGGAATTCTGAGTTTCAGGTGGTTCAGTTAAAGATTGATTGACTGACCCACCGCCTTCGCGAGCAAGCCCGCCCCCACATTGATTGGGTTTCTTCAGGTGAATCAGGTCAGGCGCCCTGAACATCCCGCGCATCTCGCGCCCGGAACCGTGCGAGCGAATTCGGCCACTGCGGTGGCCTGCGGGGCAGACGACAGGGGCAATTTACCAGACGTTTGGGAGCTGTAGCGAGGTTGGGCAGAGATCAGAAAAGGCAAGCACTTGCCTGACCAGGCGCAGTGCTGCCTTCAGGTGGATGGTTGTGTGAGCGCTTATTGAGGAGCATTGAAATTATTGATGTAGTACACGCCACGTTCGACGGTAATAATATCGTTTGGGTCGTCGGTTTTGGCGGCTACGAAGGCAAATTTTGCATCAAGGATATTGTTTTCGTTGTTGACGATTTCAAATGTCCCCGAGGTGGCCGGGTATTGATAAGAACCCCCATTAGGATTAGGCACGTTATAAATAACTTGAACATTCCCCTCCTGTTTTGAATCAAGTTTATAGGTGCCTACTGCGAAGTTCTTATCTATTTCAAAAGCAATAAAATGGCTGTCCTGTATGAACGCCAGTGTGGTGTTTTTTGTGCCAGGGAAGGTATTCAAGTGGAGAATGTTGTGAGAATCAAAACTCTGGTTAGCCTCTTTTAAGAAACCAGTGATTTTGTTGGGCGAATTCATGATGAGTCTCCTTGAGAATTAATGAGCATGCCGGGGGGCTGCGCCTAATATTTAGGCCGCGTACACAGTTCGCGTCTACTGTCATTTATGACAGTTTTCTGCGTCGGCCGATGAGTGGTTGCGTACATTGACAACCGCCTGTTGAAAGGGAAATGGCGATTTCAGGTGGTTTAGTTAAAGATTGATTAACTGACCCACCGCCTTCGCGAGCAAGCCCGCTCCCACAGGGAATCTGTGCCAGGCGCTGATTCTGCGGACACTACATTGATTGTGTTTGGCTCGACGATCAGGTGCTCTCGCGCACCTGCAACTCAAACCCCATATCCACCACCGGCTTGGCCACCTTGTTGCCCGCCATGATCGTCAGCAGATGCTCCGCCGCTCGGCGCCCGATGGCTTCCCGTGGCGTGCTGATGCTGCTCAGGCGCGGCACCATGAAGGACGAGGCGGGCAGGTCGTTGAAGCCCAGCACAGCTACACGTTCCGGTACCTTGATGCCGTGGCGCAGGGCTTCGAGCAGGGCGCCCTGAGCCAGGTCGTCGTTGCCGAAGAAGATCGCGTCCACATCCGGGTGGGCGGCCAGCAGTTGTAAAAACAGTTCGCCACCCAGGCCCACGGAGGAAGGGCGTGGTGTCAGCAGCTCTAGCGCCGGGTCGTACATGCCTGCTTGCTGCAAGGCGCGGCGGAAGCCTTCGCCACGCAGCAAAGTACGTTGGTCCAGTTGTGCGCCGATATAGGCCAGGCGCTTGCGACCCCGGGACAGCAAGTGCGCGGCCGCGGTCTCGCCGGCGGCCAGTTGCGAGAAGCCCACGCAGTTCACCCCGGCATTGGGGTCCAGATCCATCATGTACACGCAGGGCACATTGCTGGCCTCGACCATTCGTCGCGCGCTTTCGGTGCGGTCAAAGCCGGTCAGCAACAACCCTCGTGGCTGGTAGGCCATGTAGTTGCGCAACAGGTCTTCTTCTTCATCGCGTGAATAATGGGAGTTGCCGATCAGTACTTCAAAGCCCTTGGGCCGCAGTACCTGATGGATAGCTTCCAGGGTTTCGATAAACAGCAGGTTGGACAGTGACGGCACCAGCACCACCACCGAATGGCTCTGCGCCGAGGCCAGGGCGCGGGCGGCGGGGTTGACCACGTAGCTCAGTTCGGCGGCGGCCTGTTGCACTTTTTCCACCAGTTCGGTGGCCACCGTGCTGATACCGCGCAGGGCGCGGGAGGCGGTGATCGGGCTGACGCCAGCAAGGCGCGCCACTTCATTGAGGGTAGGGCGGCCCGTTGTGCGGGTATTTTTATCGTTCTTGGAGGTCATCAGGCGGCTTGCCAAACAAAAATCGAGGCACTAAGGTAGCGCTGTCTCCAAAGGGCTGCAAATTATTGAACCTAGGGTTGCCTGATCCGGTTCGAATGATTGGAGCGGATGCACGCGTCACTCCATAAAAATGACAAGTCGGCGCGGGAAAAGCCTGTTTTTGCACTAGCCTTACGCTATGCAAAGGTAGCGCTATCTGCGTCCTGAGGTGTTTCATGAGTCAACCTGTTACCGCCCTGGTCATCATGGGTGTTTCCGGCTGTGGCAAGTCCAGCGTCAGCCAAGCCCTGTGCGCCCTCAACGGCGCCACTGCCATTGAAGGCGACAGCTTTCACCCTGCCGCGAACATCGAAAAGATGAGCGCCGGCCACCCCCTCAACGACGACGACCGCGCCGGCTGGCTCGACATCCTGTGCGATGAACTGCGCCGCGCGTTGAAAGCCGGCGAGCATCCCGTACTGACCTGTTCGGCCCTGAAGAAAAAATACCGTGACCACCTGCGCGAAGCCGCGCCGGGTCTGGGGTTTGTCTTCTTGGAGCTGACCCGCGAAGTCGCCGCCGACCGCGTGTCTCACCGCCCCGGCCATTTCATGCCGGCCAGCCTGATCGACAGCCAGTTCGCCACCCTTGAATCGCCCAAGGGCGAGCCGCTGACCCTGGCCTTGAACGCCAGTGAAGACAGCGTGAAGGAGCTGGCCGAGCAGACCGATACCTGGTGGCGCAAGCACGGCTTTGAACCTACTCATTAATTTTTTGCCGGAAAGATAGCGCTATCCCCGGCAGGAAGTTCAACACCCGCTTTAATAACAACAACAAACAGGAGAGACCCCCCATGTTTGGCATGTCCCACGAGTCCTACCTGCTGCTAGATGCAGTAGTCACTATCATCGGGTTGATCGTACTGATCACCAAGTTCAAGGTGCACCCGTTCATTGCACTGATCATCGCGGCCGGCTTCCTCGGCCTGACCTCGGGCATGCCCGTGGACAAGATCATCAAGGCGTTCCAGGACGGTTTCGGCGGGGTGCTCGGCTTTGTCGGCATCATCCTCGCGCTGGGCACGATGCTCGGCAAGATGATGGCCGAGTCCGGCGGTGCCGATCAGATCGCCCAGACCCTGATCCGCGCCTTCGGCAAGGAAAAGGTCCAGTGGGCGATGATGTTCGCCGCGTTCCTGGTGGGCATCCCGCTGTTCTTCGAGATCGGCTTTGTGTTGCTGATCCCGCTGGTGTTTATCGTCGCCCGGCGTACCGGCGTGTCGCTGATCAAGATCGGTATTCCGCTGCTCGCTGGCCTCTCGGCGGTGCACGGCCTGGTGCCACCGCACCCAGGCCCGCTGCTGGCCATCGGCGTGTTCGGTGCCGATATCGGCAAGACCATCCTGTACGGCCTGATCGTCGCCCTGCCGACCGCCATCATCGCCGGCCCGATCTTCGGTACGTTCATCGCCAAGTATATCCCCGGTAACCCGTCCCAGGAACTGGTGGACCAACTGGCCCGTGAGACCGGCAACAAGTCGCTGCCAAGCTTCAGCATCACCCTGATCACCGTGCTGCTGCCGGTGTTTCTGATGCTGCTCAAAACCTTTGCCGACATCGCGTTTGCCGAAGGCAACGTGGTGCGCAACTGGATGGACATGATCGGCCACCCGATCACTGCGCTGTTGCTGGCCTTGCTGTTGTCGCTGTACACCTTTGGCCATCGCCAGGGCATCCACTCCAAGCAGATCCTCAAGCTGCTCGACGCCAGCCTGGCGCCGACCGCCGCGATCATCCTGATCATCGGTGCCGGTGGTGGCTTCAAGCAGATGCTGGTGACCAGCGGTGTGGGTGACGTGATCGGCCATATGGCGGTGAACGCGCAGATCAACCCGATCCTGCTGGCGTGGCTGGTGGCGGCGGTGATTCGGATTGCCACCGGTTCCGCCACGGTCGCGACCATTACTGGCGCAGGCATTGTGGTGCCGGTGGTGGGCATGATCCCTGGGGTTAACCGTGAGTTGTTGGTGCTGGCGACGGGCGCAGGTTCGTTGATCCTGTCTCACGTCAACGATGCGGGGTTCTGGCTGGTCAAGCAGTACTTCAACATGACCGTGGCCGAGACGTTCAAGACCTGGACGGCGATGGAGACCATTCTGTCGATCGTGGCGCTGATCTTCATCATGTTGCTGTCGTTGGTGGTGTAAGCCACACCCCAAAGCAAGAGTGGGAACTGATCAAGTGTGGGAGCTGGCTTGCCTGCGATAGCGGTAGTGAATCCAACACTGCCATCGCAGGCAAGCCAGCTCCCACATTGATTGGGTTTCTTCAGGTGGATCAGGTCAGGCCTTGCTGACCAACCCATCCGCCCTGAACATCCCGCGAATCCCGCGCACGGCCTGGCGAATCCGGTCCTGGTTCTCGATCAGCGCAAAGCGCACATGATCGTCGCCATACTCACCAAAGCCGATCCCCGGCGACACACACACCTTCGCTTCCAATAGCAGTTTCTTGGCAAACTCCAGCGAGCCCATGGCCGCGTACTGCTCGGGAATCTTGGCCCAGACATACATCGACGCCTTCGGGTTCTCCACCATCCAGCCCAGCTCATGCAGGCCTTTGACCAGCACATTGCGGCGCTGGCGGTACTGCTCGGCGATGTCTTTGACGCACTGTTGGTCGCCTTCCAGCGCCGCAATTGCCGCCACTTGCAGCGGGGTGAAGGTGCCGTAGTCGTGGTAGCTCTTGATGCGCGCCAGGGCATTGACCAGTTCCGGGTTACCCACCATGAAGCCGATGCGCCAGCCGGCCATGTTGTAGCTCTTGGACAGGGTGAAAAACTCCACCGCAATGTCCTTGGCGCCGGGTACTTGCATGATCGACGGGGCTTTCCAGCCGTCGTAGACGATGTCGGCGTAGGCCAGGTCGTGCACCACCAGTACGTCGTACTGCTTGGCCAGGGCGATCACCCGTTCGAAGAAGTCCAGTTCCACGCACTGCGCGGTGGGGTTGGACGGGAAGCCGAGGATCATCATCTTCGGCTTGGGGATCGAGCCGCGAATCGCGCGCTCCAGCTCAGCGAAGAAGTCCACGCCGGGTATCAGTGGCACCGAACGCACCTGGGCGCCGGCAATCACTGCGCCGTAGATATGAATCGGGTAGCTGGGGTTGGGGACCAGCACGGTATCGCCTTGGTCCAGGGTGGCCAGCATCAAGTGCGCCAGGCCTTCCTTGGAACCGATGGTCACGATGGCTTCGGACTCGGGGTCGATATCCACCGCGTAACGGTCCTTGTACCAGCGCGAGATTGCCCGACGCAGGCGCGGAATGCCTTTTGAGGTGGAGTAGCCGTGGGTGTCGTCGCGCTGGGCGACGGTGACCATTTTCTCCACGATATGAGCAGGCGTGGCGCCGTCAGGGTTACCCATGCTCAAGTCGATGATGTCTTCGCCGCGCCGACGCGCAGCCATCTTCAGCTCGGCAGTGATATTGAAAACATAGGGGGGGAGTCGATCTATGCGCGCAAAGCGGCGCGGCGAACCTTGGTCTGCCATTGTTGCCTCGAGGTACGTAAGCGCCCGGAACCGTCCGAGCGACGTCGGCCACTGCGGTGGCCTGCGGGGCAGACAATACGGGCGATGATGGCCCGTTGTCCAGATGCGTAGGAAATTTTCTACATGGAGTGCAACGCAGATATGCCCCTATACTCGATGCGGGTTTGTTCCCTCATAAGAAGGAGACTGTTCGTATGGATCAGCAGACAAAACAACCGTTGGAGCCACGCCTGGAAGCCGGCAAAGCCTTGGTGATCGCCGGGGTGCAAGGGCGATATTCGAAAGCCACCGTGGGCGATATCCCACGGCTGTGGGAGTTGTTCGATACCTGCATCAAGGACATCAAGAAGCGCATTGGCGGTGTGACCTACGGGGTGTGCCATAACCCGCATCACGGCGAATTCGATTACCTGGCAGGTGTTGAAGTCCCGGCCAAGAAGGACGTGCCGAGCAATTTCGAGGTGATCGAAATTCCGCCACTCAACTATGCCGTGTTCCCCCACTACGGGCCGGTGCAGGCGCTTGAGCAAACCTACGAACGCATCATGTTCGAATGGCTGCCGCATTCGGGCTACAAGGTCATGGGCGCGGATTTTGAGCGCTACAGCGCGGATTTCGATGCCAGGAAGGGCACGGGGACGGTGGAGATCTGGCTGCCGATCGGGGAGCGGGGCTGACACGGCGCCTGATGTCACGTAAACACGACATGCACGCTTAAAAGTCATGTTTACGTGACATTGCCGCTATGGATCAAACCTGAAACTCAACCGGCGCTCATACCCTACGCGGCCCTTGTACGCCTCACCGCGATCCACCCATCCCGCCCTTAGGTACAACCCCATCGCCGCCAGGTTGTGGGCATCCACCGACAACTCCAACCCCTTGATCTGCGGCCATGCCTCGCGCGCCACGGCGGGCAACGCCCGCAAACACACCTTGCCGTATCCACGCCCCTGCTGATGCCGGTCTACCTGTAGTGCGTGGAGGGTGGCGCTGTGTTCATCGGCCCAATGAGGCAGGCACGGCGGGCGCTTGAGCAGCAGGAACGCCACGGGAAGGTCGTTGGCCAACAGCGCGAAGCCCTTGACCCCAGGGCTCGGGTTGGCGAGCAGGGTATTGAGGGCGCAATACATATCACCGCAAAACGGCAGTTGTTCAGGGTGAACTTCGATGGCGCCGACTTGCTGTTGTTGCACAGCGTTCAGCGCCTCGTAGGCAACGAGGCGGGTTTGCATGGGGCTGTCCGAACGGCTGCAAGGGAAGTGGCAGTTTATCGGGTTTGGGCCATGGGAAATTATTTTTCAGGGGTATGTCGATTTCCCTTCGGGCCATTCGACTAAGGGTGTCTTCCGTGATTTTTCACCCCAAGGAGTCATCGCCATGAGCACTGCAATCAAGAGCCTGATCGAGCAATGGAAACACGCCGTTGTCAGCCGCGATATCGACCAGATTGTCAGCTTTTACGCCGACGATATCGTCTCGTTCGACGCCGTAACCGCCCTGCAATTCAAAGGCAAGGCGGCCTACCGCGCACACTGGGAAGCGTGCATGGAGCACTGCCCCGGGCCCGGCATCTTCGAGTTTCATGAACTGCATGTCGTCGAAGCGCCAGACAGCGCATTCGCCCATTGGCTGGCCCACTGCGGCGGCGCCGGGCCGGACGGTGAGGTGAAGGCTTGCTGGATGCGCGTAACCGCCGGCTACCAGCGCATCGATGGCCAATGGAAGGTGGTGCACGAGCACTGGTCGGCACCGTTTGATATGCACAGCGGCACGGCGTTGTTCGACCTGAAACCTTGAGCATCGCGAACTATAGTCAGTAGTCCGAAAACGGAGAACGCCATGAAATACCTGTGCCTTATCTACAGCGACGAACAGGTGTTGCACACCTCGCCCGACAGCCCCCATGACTCGGAATGTCTGGCCTACGCCGAGTCCATCCAGGCCAGCGGGCGCATGCTGGCCGCCGAGCCGCTGGAGTCGGTGACCACCGCCACTACCGTGCGCATGCGCAACGGCAAGCTGTCGATCACCGACGGGCCGTTTGCCGAAACCAAGGAGCAGCTCGCCGGGTTCTACCTGATCGATGCCAAGGACCTCAATGAAGCGCTCCAGGTGGCGGGCGGCATTCCGGCGGCTCGGGTCGGCAGTGTGGAAGTGCGCCCCGTGCGCCAATTGGATCTCTCAACACAATAATCAAAAGCCTTGAGGAGGTTTCCCAGTGAACACTCAACCCGCTGAATTTGAACTGTCCAGCAGGCCCACCAGGCCATGGGGCTTTCATGATGGCTGGGGCCGGAGCCTGGAGCGCCTGGTGAAGTGGGTGACCGAGGACATGGCCGATTGACCGCGCAGATCGACGCCATTTACCGCAGCGAATCACGCCGCGTGCTCGCGACGTTGATTCGCGTGCTGGGGGATTTCGACCTGGCCGAGGAGGCGCTGCACGAAGCATTTTTTGTCGCCGTGCAGCGCTGGCCCGAGGATGGCGTGCCGGATAATCCTCGTGCGTGGCTGGTGTCCACCGGCCGCTTCAAGGCCATCGACCGCTTGCGGCGCCAGTCGCGGTTCACCCCGTTATTGGAGGCGCAGGCCGACGCGCTGGAGGCCGCGCCGTGGAGTGATGAAGACGTGGAAGACGACCGCCTGCGCCTGGTATTCACGTGCTGCCACCCAGCGTTGGCAGCCGACGCCCAGGTTGCGCTGACCTTGCGCGAGATCTGCGACCTGAGCACCGAGGCCATCGCTCACGCTTTTCTTGTCACACCCACCACCATTGCCCAACGCATCGTGCGCGCCAAGGGCAAGATCCGTGAGGCGAAAATCCCCTATCAAGTGCCGTCCCGAGCCGAATTGCCCGAGCGGTTGGACAGTGTGCTGCGGGTGATTTACCTGGTGTTCAACGAGGGCTATTCGGCCTCAGCGGGTGCCGATCTCACCCGTGAAGAGCTGATCCTGGAGGCGATTCGCCTGGGCCGTTTGCTGCTGGAGCTGCTGCCCGAGCCGGAAGTCATGGGCTTGCTGGCGTTGATGCTGCTGCACGAGTCGCGCCGGCCCGCCCGTACTTCTGCCAGCGGCGAACTGGTGCTGTTGGACGCTCAGGATCGTACGCTTTGGGACAGCGCCTTGATCGCTGAAGGCTGCGCACTGGTGGAGCAGGCGCTCACCACGCGGCGCTTTGGACCGTATTGCCTGCAGGCGGCGATTGCCGCCGTACACGCCGAGGCGCCCAGCGCGGGGCAAACCGATTGGCGGCAGATTGTCGGGCTCTACGATGTATTGCTCAGGGCTGTGCCGTCGCCGGTGATCGAGTTGAACCGTGCGGTGGCGGTAGCGATGGAGCAGGGGCCGTTGGCGGGGTTGGCGCTGGTAGACAACCTTTTGCAGCGCGGTGAGTTGCAGGACTACCACTTGGCGCATTCGGCGCGTGGGGAGTTTTGCCGGCAGTTGGGGCGGTTTGACGAAGCCCGCAGCGCGTACGAAAAAGCTTTGGCCCGGACCCAACAGGCGCCAGAAAAACGCTTCATCACGGGACGCCTCGCCGAACTCAATTCCCCCAGACAGTGACGATCCAACTGTAGGAGCGAGCTTGCTCGCGAAAAACTCACCGACGCCGCGTTTCTTCAGGAAGCACGCGTTATCGTTGACGTTCTTCGCGAGCAAGCTCGCTCCTACAGGCTCATTCCAGCATCTTCTCCAGCAACCAGCTCCCCGCAGGCCCCGGCGGCTGTTGCCGCGACCAAAGCGCATCCACCGCCACTGAACGCGGCCAACTGCGCACCTTGAGTTCAACCAACTGGTTGCCGCCAAAGCGCTCCACCAGCCAGCGCGGTATGGGTGCCCAACCAAAACCCAGCTGCGCCATTTCCATCAGCATCAGGTAACTGGGCGCCGACCAGACGCGTTGCGTGCCGCGGTTTTCATTGGGGCTGATGATGCTCGCCAAGCGCAACTCCCGGTGTTGTTGCAGGGTGTGCGGGGCAACCTTTTCCAGGCTCGCCAACGGGTGTTTAGGCGAGACGAACAGCGCGATCTCCGTGCGTTCCTCCACGGGGGAAAACGTCAGGTCCGGCGGGTAGACTTCCTGTTGCTCGATAAACGCGATCTGCGCCCGGCCACTTTGCACCAGCGCGATCAGGTCTTCGCATTCCGCGATCAGGCATTCCAGCTCAAGGTCCGGGTAGCGTTGTTCGAAGGCGGTGAGGGCGACCTCGAACCGATCGGATTGGTAAGTATCGGACATGGCGATACTCAGCTTCGGCTCCAGGCCTTGCGATAACTGACTGGCCGCCAGCTCCAGGCGGCTACTGGCTTCCAGCACTTGCTCAGCCCGTTGCAGCAAAACATGCCCCGCGGGCGTGAGGGTCGGTTTGCGGCTGCTGCGGTCAAACAGCACCACGTCCAGGTCGATCTCAAGGCTGGCCACCGCCGCGCTTACGGTGGACTGGCTCTTGCCCAGCTTGCGCGCCGCCGCGGAAAACGAGCCTTGGGTGGCCGCCTGGACAAACGCCTGAAGCACTTCATGGGAGGCCATGACTATCGCCTTGATCGATGGTTATTGGTTATGAAGTATCGAGACAAAGCCTGATCATGGCAACCATCGTCACTCACGGAGCCGGGTCATGACCCCTACCAAATCCCTTACTGAACGCGTTTTTCAAGCCCTTGGTTTCGAAGGGTTGGCCTTGTTGATCTGCACGCCACTGCTGGTGTGGATCACCGGCCGGCCGGCGCTGGAGATGGGCGCAGTGACCTTGGGCATCAGCCTGTTGGCACTGAGCTGGAACGTGGTGTTCAACAGCCTGTTCGACCGCCTTAAAACCCGCCTGCAACTGGCCAACGGCGGTTGGACCCGTGTGCTGCATGCGCTGCTGTTTGAAGGCGGCCTGATTGTGCTGGCGGTGCCGTTGATTGCCGCCTTGATGAAGATCAGCCTGCTGGAAGCCTTCATCCTCGACATTGGCGTGTTGCTGTTCTTCCTGCCGTACACCTACGTGTACCACTGGGGTTATGACGTGTTGCGCGAGAAATTCGCCGGTAAAACCCCAGTTACCCTGTAGGAGCGAGCTTGCTCGCGAAGATCGCCAACGATAACGCGGGACCTCTGGAAACACGCGGCGCTCTTGAGTTTTTCGCGAGCAAGCTCGCTCCTACAGAGGGGAAGCCGTTTAGAGGAACATCCCGCCCGACGCCTCGATCCGCTGGCCGGTGATCCAGTGGCTGCCCTCGGCCAGCAAGATCGAAATCGCGCCGCCAATGTCGTCCGGCAAGCCAGCGCGGCCCAGGGCGGTGTTGTTGGCCACCATCGTATTTACGTCGGTGTTATCGCGTACCGCGCCGCCGCCGAAGTCGGTGGCAATCGCACCCGGTGCCAGGGTGTTCACGGTAATCCCCCGTGGGCCGAGCTCTTTAGCCTGGTAGCGCGACAACACTTCCACCGCGCCTTTCATGGACGCGTAGGCCGCATAACCCGGCAGGCTGAAGCGTGCCAGGCCGCTGGAAATATTGATGATGCGCCCGCCGTCGTTGATCAACGGCAGCAGTTTTTGCGTGAGAAAAAACGGCGCCTTCACGTGGATCGCCACCAACTGGTCGAACTGGGCTTCGGTGGTCTCGACAAAGCTTGCGTGGGTGCCGACTCCAGCGTTGTTGATCAGGAAATCGAAGCGATCCACGGCGAACACATCCTTGAGCAACGTACCGATCTGGCCAACGAACGCATCGAAGGTCGCGCTCTGGCTTACATCCAATTGCAGCATGGCTGCGCGGCCGCCCAAGGCCTCTACTTGAGCAACCACGGCTTGGGCTTCGGCCGCTGCGCTGTGGTAGGTGCCGATGATGTCGATGCCTTGCGCAGCCAGGTGCAGGGCAGCGCTTTTGCCCAGGCCACGGCTGGCGCCGGTGATGAGTGCGATTTTACGGGTCATGGGGCAGTCCTCGAATGGGGTTAGTGGGACTGAGTGTATTTGTCCGGCCATTACGTGATAAACAGCGCTATAACGGAATCACTGGCCGGATAAGGCGAACAATCTAATGAACAAGCTTGAGCTGCTGCGCACCTTTGTGCGGGTGACGGAATTGTCGAGTTTCACAAAGGCCGGTGAAAGCCTCGGCCTGCCGCGCTCCACCGTGTCCGAGCATGTGCAGGCGCTGGAAGAACTGCTGGGTGCGCGGCTGTTGCAACGCACCACACGCAAGGTGCAAGCGACCCAGGATGGTCGTGTGCTGTACGAACGCAGCAAGGACCTGCTGGCGCACATGGAGGAATTGGAGGGCTTGTTTCGCCAGGATGAAACCCAACTGGCCGGGCGCATACGGGTGGACATGCCCAATGTCATGGCGCGAGGTTTGATTTTGCCGAACCTGCCCACCTTCATGGCGCGCCACCCGCTGATCGACATGGAGATCAGTTGTTCGGACCGCCAAGTGGACCTGATTGCCGAAGGGTTCGACTGCGTGGTGCGCGTCGGCGCCCAGCCCGATCAAACCGTGGTAGCGCGACGGGTGTGCAGCATGCCGATGGTCAACTGCGCGAGCGCGGCGTACCTGCAACGGTATGGCGTGCCCAAAACCCTGGCAGACCTGGCGCATCACCAGTTGGTGCATTACGTGCGGCCACTGGGCGCACGCTCGGCCGGGTTCGAGTACCTGGTGGGCAACAAGGTGCAGCGGTTACCGATGGCAGGCCGGGTGACGGTCAACAGCACCGACGCCTATCAGTCGGCATGCCTGGGCGGGTTTGGCATCACCCAGGTGCCGCAGCTCGGCATACGCGACTTGTTGGCCAGCGGCGAGTTGGTGGCGGTGTTGCCCGACTACCAGGCGCCGCCCCTGGATGTGTCGTTGCTGTACGCCGGCCAGCGGCATTTGCCATTACGAGTGCGGGTGTTCATGGACTGGTTGGCCGCCACCCTGCACGCCCATCTCTAGCGGCGTGCCGACAACTGCTGCGGTGCCAGGAACGCGTCGTGGAAGTAATCCCGGAACGCTTGCATCGCCGGGGTAAAGGCGCGCTCGCGGTGCCAGGCCAGGCCGACGCTCATGGGCGTGACCGGGTCGGTGACGGTCAGGGTTTCGATGCGCTTGCCTTCCAGGGACCAGGGCCGGTGCACCAGGTCTGACAGGATCGCCACGCCGCTGCCGTTGGCAACCATGCTGCGCACCGCTTCCACCGAACTGGTGCGCAGCCGCACCTTGGGCGTTTGCCCGGCCTGTTCCCAGTAGCGCATGGCGCTGTGTTCGGCTTCATCGACGGTGAGCAAAATGTAGGGTTCTTGGGCCACGTCGGCCAGGCTCACGGCATCGCGTTCGCACAACGGGTGATGGCTGGGCAACCACAGGCGGCGCTCGGAGTTGAATAGAATTTCCGAGACGATATCTGCGTGGGTGAGGTTGGCGGTGAGCACCACGGCCATGTCGAACTGGCCATCGAGCAGGCCCTGTTCGATGGCCTGGCGTTCCTGCTCGAACACCTCAATGGTCACGTCCGGATGCCAATGTTCCATGCGCTGCAAATGGTGCGGCAGGAAATAACCCAACACCGTGTAGCTGGCCGCCACCCGCAACACGCCGCTGGCGCGGTAGTCCGGCAGCGGGCTGTTCAGGGCGTCTTCCACGCTGCGCACAATCACATAGGCACGGTTGAGAAAATGCCGCCCGGCGTCGGTGAGGTTCATGCCCTGGGCCGAGCGCACGAACAACTGCACGCCGAGCATGGCTTCCAGCTCCTTGATCGCCGTAGTCACCGCCGATTGGGAAATATTCAAGTGAATCGCCGCCTGAGAAATCTGGCCGATTTCAGCGGTGGCGACGAAGTAGCGCACCTGGCGCAAGGTAAGGGACATGGGCGATATCTGATTTTCAGAAGATGGGCCATCTGATAATAGATCTTCCCAAGGGGTCAAGCCCCGGCCTACTTTGCGGACATCACCTTTGGCGGAGCGACCTCGATGCAGGCAGTGGATTTCAATTCAGACATGGGCGAAGGCTTTGGCCCCTGGACCATCGGCGACGGCGTCGACGCAGAGCTGATGGCCTACATCAGCTCGGCCAATATCGCCACCGGCTTTCACGCCGGCGACCCCGGCACCATGCGCCGCACCGTCGAGCGCGCCAAGCAACTGGGTGTGGCGATTGGCGCGCACCCAGGCTTTCGTGACCTGGTGGGTTTCGGTCGCCGGCATATCAACGCACCGGCCCAGGAGCTGGTGGACGACATGCTCTACCAACTCGGTGCCCTGCGTGAAATGGCCCGTGCCCAAGGCATGAGCCTGCAACACATCAAGCCTCACGGCGCGCTGTACATGCACCTGGCCCGCGATGAAGAAGCTGCGCGGCTGTTGGTGCAAAACCTGCAAATCATCGAGCCCACGCTGTTGCTGTACTGCATGCCCAACTCGGTGATCTGGCGCATTGCCAAGGAACTGGGGCAGCCGGTGGTGCGCGAGTTCTATGCCGACCGTGAATACGACCTGAGCGGCTCCATCGTGTTTACTCGCAACGTGCGGGCGCTGGACCCCGCCACGGTTGCCGCGCGGGTCTTGCGTGCCTGCCAGACCGGCCTGGTACGGACCGTCGAAGGCGAAGACCTGGCGATTGAATTCGATTCCATCTGCCTGCACAGCGACACCCCCGGCGCCCTGGAACTGGTGGAGGCCACCCGTGCAGCCCTGGACCAGGCGGGCATCGACGTCAGAACACCCCAATAAGATCCAACCCTTACTTTTTTGCCTGCCTTTCTACAATGATTCCAAGAGGAACAGACATGGCTGAAACGTCCCCCATGCGCTACAGCTTCGGCGGTGATGAACACCTGTTTGCCGAGGTCAGCGACAGCATGTCCCTGGAGGCTTTTTTCAAGGGCATGGCGGTGACCCGCGCCGTGGAGCGCCTGGCGCTGGAAGGCGTACTGGATGTGTGCCTGGCCAATGCATCGTTCCAGATTCGCTTCGACCCCGACCGCATCGCGCCCCATGTACTGCTCGACGCCGTGCAAAGCGCCGAAGCCCAGGCCGTGGCCGAGCGCACCTTGCGCACGCGCATCATCGAAATCCCGGTGCTCTATAACGACCCCTGGACTCACGAAACCCTGATGCGCTTTCGTGACCGCCACCAAGACCCCAGCGGCACCGACCTGGAATACGCCGCACGCATCAATGGCCTGGCCGACGTAAACGCGTTCATCGCCGCCCACAGTGGCGCGCCGTGGTTTGTGTCGATGGTCGGCTTTGTCGCGGGCTTGCCGTTCATGTTCCAGATGGTCGAACGCGAGCGGCAATTGCAGGTACCCAAATACCTGCGGCCACGCACCGACACACCGAAACTGACCCTGGGCCATGGCGGCTGCTTTGGTTGTATCTACTCAGTGCGAGGGGCGGGCGGTTACCAGATGTTCGGCGTTACCCCGGCACCGATCTACGACCCGGCGCAGCAGTTGGCGTACCTCAAGGCGCACATGGTGTTCTTCCGCCCTGGGGATATCGTGCAGTTCAAGCCGATAGACCGCGAGGCTTATGACCGGGCCGTCGCCGAGGTGGACGCCGGGCGTTTCGATTTACGCATTCGCCCGGTGGAATTTTCCCTGGATGCCTTTCTCGCCGACCCCATCGGCTATCCGAAAACCCTGCAGGAGGTGCTGGCATGATCAAGGTCCTCAAACCTGGCCTCGCCACCTCCGTGCAGGACCTGGGCCGTGAAGGCTATTACCACTTGGGCATCCCACCGTCGGGGGCGCTGGACCAATACGCGTTGAGTGCGGCCAACCACCTGGTGGGCAATCCCGTGGGTGCGGCGGGCCTGGAATGCACGTTGATCGGGCCGCAGTTGGAGTTCCAGCAGGACGCGCTGGTGGCCTTGAGCGGCGCCTTGATGTCGCCGCGCCTGGACGGCGAAGTGGTGCACCAGGACACCGCCTTTGCCGTGCGCGCCGGGCAGGTGCTGCGGTTCGAGTTTCCCAAGGCCGGCGCACGTACTTATCTTGCCGTCGCCGGCGGTATCGATGTGCCGTTGGTGCTCGGCAGCCGCTCCACCTACACCCTCGGCGCCCTCGGCGGGTTTAATGGCCGGCGCTTGCAGGAGGGCGATCAATTGCCGATCGGCACCGCCAGCGGTGCGGGGCGTGCGGGCAACAGCTTGCCGATGGCGTTGCGGCGTTCGGTCGGCGGCGACGTGACGTTGCGGGTGGTGCCGGGGCTGTATTACGAGCGCTTGACTGACGAAGCCAAAAGCAGCTTTTTTGCCGAACCGTGGACGGTGGGCTCCGAGGCCGATCGCATTGGCTATCGCTTCAAGGGCGGCAGCGCGTTGAGCTTCCAGCCACGGGAACAGCCGTTTGGCGCGGGCTCCGATCCGTCCAACATCGTCGACAGTTGCTACCCGATTGGCTCGATTCAAGTACCGGCGGGGCTGGAGCCGATTGTGCTGCACCGCGATGCGGTATCGGGCGGTGGCTACGCGATGATTGGCACGGTGATCAGCGCCGACCTGGACTTGATTGGGCAAATGCAGCCTAACCAGCGGGCGGGGTTTGTGGCGGTGAGTCTGGAGGAAGCTTTGGAGGCGCGGCGGGTGTACAAGAAGCGGCTCAAAGCGATGGCTGGACTCTTCAATCACTGAACATACGCATAACCCCTGTGGGAGCAGGCAAGCCAGCTCCCACAATTGGGGCTTATTTCAATTTGAGAATTTGCGAAAGGCCCAACGCCCGGCGATCAGGGTAAAGGTTGCGACCAAGGCCACCAATATCCAGAAGCCTTCCGGGTCTTGAGACAGGGGCACCCCACCCACATTCATGCCAAAAAAACCGGCAATGATGTTGATCGGCAGCGCCAGCACTGTCACCACCGTGAGGGTAAACAGCGTGCGGTTGCTCTGTTCATTAAGGTTGGCGGCGATCTCTTCCTGCAACAGCTTGATGCGCTCGCCCAAGGCGGTCAGGTCGTTGATGATCAGCGCAAATTCCTCGGTGGATTTGCGTAACTCCTTCACGTCTTCCTTTTGCAGCCATTGCGGCGGGCGATTGAGCAGGCGCAGCAGCGAGCCCGGTTCCAGCGCCAGCAGGCGTTGCAGGCGCACCAGCACGCGGCGGGCGGCACCCAGTTCGGCGCGGTTAATGGACAGTCGCGAAGACAACAGCTGATCTTCGATATGGTCGACGCTGATACTGGTCTTGCGCACGATCTGCGTCAGCACTTCGCCCTGGTCGCGCAGCAGGTGCACCAACAGCTCCAAGGGGGAGCGAAAGTGTTCGCCGGCCTTCACCGACGAGCGCAATTTATCCACCGAGTGCAACGGCTGCAGGCGCGCGCTCACCAGCAAGCGGCTGCGGGCGCACACCCACAGCGTGGAAATATCCGACGACACCATGCTGCTGAAGTTGAACACCACATCGTTGACCACCGCCAGCAAGGCCGAGTCCACATGCTCGATGCGTGTGGAGCGCGAGCCCTCGTGCAGGGCTTCAAAAAATTCTTCCGGCAGCGACAAATGCGCCTGCATCCAGCGCTCGCAGGCGGCGTGGGCCAGGTTCAGGTGCAGCCACAGGAATTCTTCCGGGTCTGGCGGTTGCTGCAAGGCGGCGAGGGCGGTGGCGGAATCAATTTGTTGGCCTTTTTCGCCGGGGCGAAAGCGGAAACCGTAAAGCAGGCCAAACAGATCGGAATCCTGGTGGGCGTGGTCGATGCTGTGGTTCATGGCGACTCGCAGAGAAAGGGCCTGTAGGACGTTTCACAGGTTCCTAGGCGAATCATTGCAAGGCGGTATGACGGTTATGTGACGGTTTGAGGCGCGCATAAAAAAACGCGCCACCCGAAGGTGGCGCGTTTTTTCAAGGTTCAACTCAGGTGTCTTGCTTGTTTTCCAGCACGGCACCGGTCTTGGCGTCGAGCTTCACATCCCATTTTTTGCCGGTAGTGTCGGTCAGGTCCACTTCGTAGACCAGCTTGCCCGCTTCGTGATCCAACTCGGTATCGTTGATGGTCGCGCCGGCATGTTGGGCGACGGCGGCGGCGTTGAGCTTTTCGAACGCCATCACTTCACCGGACTTGAGCAGGCTAGGAATCTGGTCCGGACGGACATCAGCCTGGGCCAGGCCGGCGGTCAAGGTCAGGGCAGTAGCAGCGAACAGGGCAGTCAAAGTTTTCATGGTGTGTGTCCTTCTTAGGTTGAGCTGTTTAAGTGGCGCCAGATTAACCGGCGCAACTTAACTCATCCTTAATGGCTCACTGACACCAACGCTTTTAGTACTTATGGTCGTTGAGCAGGTCTTGCACGCTGGACGAGGGCCAGCGCTTGTAGAACTTCAACAGCTCGGCGGCGCGGTTGGTGAAGATGCCATCGACGCCGGCCTTCATCACCTTCTCGAAGTCCACCGGCTCATCCACGGTATACACATGCACCAGCAGGCCCTTGTCGTGGGTCAGCTTGTTCATTTCAGGCTTCACCAGGTCGGTGTAGCTCTGGTCGCCGTGGTCGGTCAACTCTGCCGAGGGGCCGGTGCCGATGGCGCCGAGGCTTTTGGCTTCATCGACCCACTTTTCGAATTCGGCGGCGTCTTTGGGCTCTTGCTTGGCGTAGTAGGCGGCCTTGGTGGTTTCGCCAGACTCGGCGAAGGTCACTTTGGATTTGGGCTCGATACTGCCTTCACCCACCCACAACAGCAGGATTTTCGGGGTATTGGGCATTTCCTTCTGCAGCTCTTTGAGGCTGGCGGTTTCGAAGGTTTGCAGCACCACGCGGCCTTTGCCCTGGCCGACACCGGTGTTGCTCTTGCCCAGCTTGGAACCGGCGGAGCTCAGCCAGCCTTTGTCCAGCAGCTTGTTTTTCAGGTCGGCTTCGATACCCGGGAACTGCTTGGGCTCCTTGGTCTCGATGTACAGGCCGGGTTTGTGCGAGGGGTTGCCTTCGGCGATCTTGATGATGTCGTCCAGGCTCTGAATCTTCAGGCCAACGAAACCAGGGCGCGCGCGGTCCGGGTAGGCGGCGTTGAACCAGCTGCCGGCGTCGAGGGTTTGCAGTTCTTTCCAGGTGAACTCGTTGGCGGGCGCGTCTTTGCGCTCGGGGAACTTGGTGGCGACGTCGGTGGTGCGCTGCAGGTTGTTGTCGTGCAGGGCGAACAGCACGCCATCTTTGCTGCGTTGCAGGTCCAGTTCCAGGTAGTCGGCGCCCAAGTCGCGTGCAACCTTGTAGGCCGCGGCGGTGGATTCAGGCGCGTCGTAGGAAGCGCCACGGTGAGCGATCACGGCAGGATAGGGGATGCCTTCGTTTGTCGCCAATTCGGCCGGGCTGACCGGCTCGGCAGCCTGTGCCTGGCCAAGGCCGAGCATCAGCGCCAGCAGCAAGGCGCTTTTGGAAAACGTGACAGGCATATGCGAAGTCCTTTCGTGGAGGTAACTTTGAGAAGGTGTCCTTTTTAACAATTGATTGCGAACGGCGCTATCACCAAACCGACATTAACGTGCGCACCGGCCAATTTTGTGAACTTTTTTGCAGGGCGTTGCAGTATTCTTACGGGTAGCTGCCCCGTCAGAGGGCGGTATTTTTTGCCACGCGTGTAAACCATCTTTCCAGTCCCTGTGGGACTTTTCAGTGAGGTTTACCATGCGCATCACTTCCGAGCTTATCTGCCAGGCCGCCGACCAACTCCAGGGATTTGTCGGCCTCAACCGCAAGACCGGCCAGTACATCGTACGTTTCAGCGAAGACTCATTCGGCATGGACGTGGCTGATGACGGCATCATCCCTACAGCCGAGTTCGTCTGGCTGCCGGCCGCCGACCACACCATGACCCTGTGCCGAGCGCGCCTGCAGTTGTTGCTCGACCAGAATATCGACGACCGCATCAACATCACCGAGCCGCTACGCGTGTATATGCGCCGGGTAGAGATCCCGCAGATCAGCGCGTTGCGTAGTTTGGTGAGCTAGTCGTCCGTCATTTTGCAAGCGATGACGAGCAAATGTGGGAGCTGGCTTGCCTGCGATGGCGGCCTGCCAGCCGACACTTATCTACCTGACACCCCGCGGTCAAAACTGTGGGAGCGGGCTTGCTCGCGAAGGCGGTCTGGCAGTCAACACAGTTGGACCGGGTACATATCCGTTATTTAGGCAACGGCCAC